>JAAELL010000330.1 GCA_024226735.1 bacterium
CGCCGTCGCCTCCGGCCGGCGCTGCGCCTGCTGCTCGAACTGCTCGAACACCGGACTGCCCGGGAAGGGCCGCGCCGTGTCGTTCCACTCCTCGACCAGCCGCTCTCGCTCCGGCCGCGGCACCAGCTCCAGCGTCGAGATGCGCGCCTCTGGGTTCGCCAGCGCCGAGCGCATCAGCTCCTCGTAGCACGCCAGCATGCGCTCGATCGTCTCGCGCTCGAACAGATCCGTGCTGTACTCGAGCCACACCGAGAACCCGTCGCGGCGCCGGAAGCTCCACAGCGTCAGATCCGTGCGCGTGACCTCCGCCTGCACCTCGAGCGGCTCGATGGCCACCGGCCCCATGGTCGCGCGGTGGTCGGTCTCGTCGATCATCAGGATCATCGCCTGGTAGATCGGCGTGTAGCTCAGATTGCGCTCGGGCTGCAGCTCGTCGACCAGGCGCTCGAAGGGCACCTCCTGATGCTCGAAGGCGCCCAGGCACGTCTCGCGCACGCGCCCGACGAGCTCGCTGAAGGTCGGGTCGCCGGACAGGTCGGTGCGAAACACCAGCGTGTTGGCGAAGAACCCGATCAGGTCCTCCACCTCGACCGCCGTGCGACCCGCGATGGCGGTGCCGACGAGCACGTCCTCGAGCCCGCCGTAGCGCGAGAGCAGGATCTTGTAGAGCGCCAGCACGACCATGAAGGGCGTGGCACCCTCGCGGCCGGCGAGCGCGTCGACGGCCTCGATCAGCTCGCCCGGGATGGGCCGCTCGAGGTTCGCGCCGCGGCCCGACTGGATCGCCGGGCGCGGGTGGTCGGTCGGCAGATCGAGCACCGGCAGCTCGCCCGCCAGGGTGCCGCGCCACCAGTCCATGAGACGCTCGAAGCGGGCGCCGCTGAAGGTCTCGCGCTGCCAGGCGGCGAAGTCGGCGTACTGCACCGCCAGCGTCGGGAGCGCCGCCGGCGCGCCGCCCGTCTCGGCCTCGTACAGGACCTGCAGCTCGGCCAGGAAGCGCTGCTTGGACCAGCCGTCGAAGGACAGGTGGTGCAGCGAGAGGAAGAGCACGTGCTCCCCGTCCTGCACGTGTGCCAGGGCGCCGCGGAACAGCGGGCCGGAGGCCAGGTCGAGCGGGCGTCGGGCCTCTTCGGCCATCCAGACGCGCAGCTCCTCGCGCCGCTCCTCCACGCTCCTGCCGCTCGCGCGCCGGCTCGCCTCCAGCCGCACGTCGAAGGGCTCGGCGACCACCTGCGTGGGCCGGCCGGCGGTGCTCGGATAGCTCGTGCGCAGCACCTCGTGGCGCCGCACGATGGCCGTCAGGCTGCGCTCCAGCGCGCCCACGTCGAGCGGCCCGCGCAGCGTCCAGGCCAGCGGAACGTTGTACGCGGCCGAGTCGCTCTCCAGCTGCTGGAGGAACCAGACGCGCTGCTGAGTGAACGAGAGCGGCAGCGCGCCGGCGCGGTCGACCGGCACCAGGCGCGGCGCGTCCCCGTCCCGTGCCTCCGCCGTCGCGCCGCCGGACTGCAGCACGGCCAGGATGGCGCTCTTGTGGCGGCCGAGCTCACGCTTGAGCTCGTCGCTCAGCGCCCCCTTGGGAGCGCTGACCTTCAGGTCCCCCGCCTCGGCCCAGACGCGCACGTTCAGGCCCTGCAGCCGGTCGAGCAGCTCGGAGGTCTTCACTCGCGCGTCCTCCGCCGGTTCATCAGCGCGCGACGGCCCCGGGCCAGGTTCTTCCCGCGGCCGTCCTGCCGCCCGGCGGCACGCTCGCCGCCGCGCTCGAGGCGCGCGGCGACCGCGGCCACGGTCGGGTACTGGAACAGCTCGACGATCGTCACCTCCGCGTCCAGCTCCTGCTGCATGCGCGCGTGCACCTCGGCCAGGAGCAGCGAGTGGCCGCCCAGGTCGAAGAAGTTCGCATCCACGGCCACACGATCCACGTGCAGGGCCTGGCGCCAGATCTCGGCCACGCGACGCTCCAGCTCGTTGCGGGGCGCCACGTACTCCTCGTCCGGGACCTGCGTGTCCGCGCGCAACGCCAGCAGCGCGCGCCGGTCCAGCTTGCCGTTGGGCGTCAGCGGCAGCTCGTCCAGCTCGACCAGCGAGGACGGCAGCATGTATGCCGGCAGCCGCTCGCGCGCGCGCTCGCGCAGCTCCTCCACGCTCACCTCGCCCGCGCCCTCGCGCACCCAGTACGCCACCAGGCGCTGATCTCCCGGCGTGTCCTCGCGCACCACCGACGCGCACTGCGCCACGCTCGCGTGCTCCTCCAGCACCGCCTCGATCTCTCCCAGCTCGATCCGGAAACCGCGCAGCTTCACCTGGTTGTCGATCCGACCCAGGCACTCCAGACGACCGTCCGAGTGCCACCGCGCCAGGTCTCCCGTGCGGTACATGCGACCGCCCGGTACGCCCGGCACAAAAGGATTCGCGCGGAAGCGCTCCGCCGTCAGCTGCGGGCGATTCAGGTAGCCCCGCGCCAGACCCTCTCCTCCGATCCACAGCTCGCCCGGCACTCCCAGCGGCACCGGCACCTGCCGCTCGTCCAGCACGTACACCTGCGTGTTCCCGATCGGGCGGCCGATCAGCACCGACCCCTCGCCTTCCTCCACGCGCCAGATCGACGACCAGATCGTCGTCTCCGTCGGACCGTACAGGTTCCACACCTCGCGACCCAGCGGCAGCAGCTCGTTCGCCAGCTCGCGCGGCAGAGCCTCGCCTCCGCAGAAGATACGCAGCTCCGCGTCGCCCTCCCAGCCCGCCAGTCGCAGCATGCGCCACGTCGCCGGCGTGGCCTGCATCACGCTCGGACGCAGACGCTCCAGCAGACCGCGCAGCGTCTCCCCGTCCGCCACCGCCTCCTTCGACGCCAGCACCACCGTGCCGCCCACCACCAGCGGGCACATCAGCTCGTACACCGAGATGTCGAACGACAGCGTCGTCACCGCCAGCCAGCTGTCTCCCTCCGAAAGCCCCGGCTCGCTCGACATGCTCGCCAGGAAGTTCGACACCGAGCGGTGCTCCAGCTCCACTCCCTTCGGACGCCCGGTCGAGCCCGAGGTGTAGATCACGTACATGCGCGCGCTCACCGGCACGTCCAGACCCAGACGCTCCGCGGAGCACGACGCGATCGCCTCCGCCTCTGCCTGCACGCACAGCCCCAGTTCCGCGCTCACCGCCTCCGAGGCCGTGCCCACCACCAGCTCCAGGCCCGCGTCCTCGATCATGTAAGCCAGCCGCTCGCGCGGAAAGCTCGGGTCGAGCGGCACGTAGGCCGCGCCCGTCTTCTGGATCGCCAGCGCCGCCACCATGAGCTCGATCGAGCGCTCCAGGCACAGCCCCACCAGCGAGCCCGGCTGCACCCCGCGCGCCACCAGGTGGTGCGCCAGACGGTTCGCGCGACGCTCCAGCTCGCCGTACGACACGCGCACGTCCTCCGCCTCGCCGGCCCCCGGCCACACCAGCGCCGTCGCCTCCGGCCGGCGCTGCGCCTGCTGCTCGAACTGCTCGAACACCGGACTGCCCGGGAAGGGCCGCGCCGTGTCGTTCCACTCCTCGACCAGCCGCTGCTCCTCGCCCGCGCTCTGGATCGCAAGCTCCGACAGCCGCGCGTCCGGGTCGCGCACCACGGCCTCCAGCAG
>JAAELL010000331.1 GCA_024226735.1 bacterium
CCACGGATAGGGCGAGCGCGGCAGGCAGCAGCCTGCCCGCGACAGGGAATAGCATGTGAAGCCTCTGGTTACGTGCTGGCCAGGCCCGTGACCGGGAACTCGAGCGAGTGCTGTGATGCAGACAGTTGCGGTCTGCATCACACCACTAGCACCGGCGGCCGGGGCAGCTACGCTCGAACCTTACGTAACCTCGCCCGGGCTACTCGCTCGTGAACGTCGACGCCGGCAGCCCCGCCGCGTTGACGAGGTTGCCTTCGCTGTAGGGCGTCCATCCGTAGCGCACGGCGGCCGGTGCGTGCACCGCGGGGCTGGTGACGACGACTTCGTCTCCTTCGAGGCGCGCGGTGGCGGGCACGAACGCACCTTCCGCGGCGCGCACTTCGAACCCGATCAGCTCGCCGCTGGCCGCGCGGAGGCCCGTGCCGTGCTCGAACCGCACACGTGCCCGTTCGCCATCGCACACGAGCGAGGCGAACAGCGGCCCCGAGCGCACCAAGTCCTTCCCGTAGACGTCCGCCAGCGCCCAGCGCGCAAGTCGCTCACCGACAACTCGCTTCTCCTTCGGGTGCACGTCCGTCCGGTGGCCGACGTCGCTCGTCACCGCCATGCCCGTGTTCGCGAGCTCCGCGAGCATCCGGCGCTGGCTGTCGCGGAACTCGGGCCACAGCTCCGAGCGGTAGCCCTTCTCCGGCGAGATGCTCGAGAGCTGGCAGAAGAGGAACGGAAAGTCGCCGATCCCCCAGCGCCGACGCCAGTCGACGACGAGCGCCCCGAAGAGCTCGGCGTGCAGCTCGACGCTCGTCGAGTTCGACTCGCCCTGGTACCAGATCACGCCGCGGATCGGCATCCGCTCCACGTGCGCGATCGCGGTGGCGTGCAGGAAGCCGGGCTGGAAGGGGTGGCCGAGCGCACCGTCGCTCGCCACCACGCGGTCCCCTGCGCAATGTCGTCGAACGTGCCGACCCATGCGACCCAGTCGCCGGCCGTCGGGCTCTCGAGCGTGCGATCGCGGAAGCTCACAAGCAGCCTGCCGTCCGGCGCATAGACGCCGGTGTGCCGGTCCCCCGTCAACGCGCCCGGCACCTGCCGCGGCTCGGACCACGTCGCGCCCTCGTCGTCGGAGAAGATCACGAAGGAGTTCAGCTTGCGGCTGTTCTCGCGCAGGAGCACCGCGATGCGCGCGCCGTCGGGAGAGCGGATGAGCCCCGGCTCGCACAGGTGCGCCGTCCGGTGTCGGGCGATCACGACGGGCTCGCCCCAGGTGCGCCCACCGTCCTCCGAACGCTTCATGACGATCGCGCCCTTGCCGTGCCCCTTGGGGTAGACCGTGATCATGGTCTTCCCGTCCTCGAGCAACACGGTCGTCGGATGACCGAGGTACTGGCCGGGCTCACGGTCGACGACCACCCGGCGCCCGGTCTCGTTCGCCAAGTCGATCGTCGGAATGGAGTAGCCGCGCGGCGGCTCGGGCTCCTGTGCAACGCCGAGCGCGAGCACGGCGCACGCCACGGAGCAGAGGGCTAGCGCAAACCTAAGACCCATTCGATGCATGTTCGAGCTCCTCGATCAACTGCCAACACTTCAGCTGCATGCGCGGCAGGTGGAACGGCCCCTTCCACAGGTTGCCCTTCAGGGGAACCGAGAGGCGGCCGTCACGGTGCAGATAGCCGTACCACTCCCCGTGCTCGGGGTCGGGAAAGTGCGCGTACGACCAGTCGTGGACGAGCGCGTGCCAATCGGCGTAGCGCTCATCACCCGTCTCGCGATACGCCATCAACGTGGCGATGATCGCCTCGTTGTGATTCCACCAGAACTTCATGTCGTGCCAGTACTCCTGCACCGGCTTGTCGTGAAGGTCGCGGAAGTACAGCAGGCCGCCGTATTCGGTGTCCCAGCCGCGCTTCCACATCCAGTCGAGGATCGTCGTGCCCATGCGCACGAGCTCCGCGTCGCCACCGCGCTGACGTGCCTCCTCCATGATGAACCAGGCCGCCTCGATCGCATGCCCGGGATTCAGCATGCGGCCGTCGAAATGGTCGAGCACCTCGCCGTTCGGACCGACGACCTCCATCACGGCCGCGAGCTCCGGCTTCATGAAGTGCGTGCGGATCTCCTCGATCGCGGCGTCGATCGTCGCGCGCGCGGGCTCGTACCCGACGGTGGCGCGCAGGATCTGGCACGTCACGATCGAGATCATCGGCCAGCCCATCCCGCGCATCGGCCGCTGCTCGGGATCGAGTTTGGGCGGAATGAGCCCGGGCGTCGTCGCGTAGCGCTGCGCGAGCTCCCACACGCGGACCGCATCCTCGGCGGAACGCGCGTCTCCAGCCGCCCGCGCGTAGGCCGCGAAGGCGGCGGCGGCGAAGGCCTCTGTGAAGACGTAGCGCCGCTTGCGCAGGGGGCGCCCGTCGCGCGTCACGGAGAAGAACATGCGCCCGTCCGTGTCGAACCCGTGCGCGCGCAGGAAACCGATCCCGTGCCCCGCGAGCTCGAGCCACTCGGCGCGCGGCTCCACCTCGGTGTAGAGCGTCGACAGGAGCCACGTGAAGCGCCCGTGCTGCCACAGCCCCTTGTCGGTGTCGAGCCGCGACCCGTCGCGGTCGAGCGCGAACGTGAAGCCGCCGTGCTCACGGTCGACGCAGTGCTCGATCCAGAACGGCAGAGTGTCCTCGAGCAGCCCGCGGCGGTAGACCTCGCGAAGCTCGGAGAGGCGCTGGGCGATCGGCGTCATGCGTGATGATGATACGGAAGCGGTTGGCGTCCGTCTCACTCTGGAGCGCCGCCGCCCACGCCTACCGCCATTGCGTCACGTAGCCGATCGATCAACGCGCAGGCTTCGCGAAGCAGTAGAGGTGCTCGAAGCCGCGGAGGTAGATGGCATCTCCGACGATCACCGGCGATGCATGGAACCTCTCGTCCAGCTCGTTGATGGCCAGCACGCGGAACTGCGGTCCACGCTGCACGACGATGGTGGTCCCCTCCTCGCTGAGCAGGTAGATGCGATCCGCGGCGCCCACCGGCGAGGCACTGAAGTTGGGGCTGCCCGGCAAGCGCTCCTTCAAGTAGTGACGAGCGCCGTCGGCTGCGTTGAGGCAGGAGAAGAAGGCCTGGTCCTCCAGCAGATAGATCTCGTCGCCCCAGAGCATGGGACACGGCACGTAGGGCACGCCACGACGCAGCCTCCAAGCCACGCTCTCGGTGTCGGTCAGATCGCCCCGGCCGCCCAGGCTGATCGCCTGCAACGCGTCCTTGCGCCAACCGCTGGCGGTGAACGCCAAGCCGTGGCCGATAGCCGGCATCGGAATCGCGCCCGCGGTATGCCCGCCGCACTGCCAGAGGAGCTCACCCGTCGCCAAGTCGTACGATCGCACGGTCGCTCCATTGACGGCCACCTGCGGGCGCCCGGCATGGGTGAAGATGCGCGGCGTGCTCCAGTTGGAAGTCTCCTCGCGATCCTGCCGCCAGAGCTCCTCGCCCGTCCGCTTGTCGATCGCGACGACGTACGACTGGCGCTCGGTGTCGACGACGACCACGAGCGTGTCCCCCTCCAGCGCCGGTGAGCTGCCTTCGCCCAGCGAGTCCTCGATGGCCTGGTGCTCGAAGTCGCGCTTCCAGACGAACCGGCCGTCGAGGTCGTAGCAGTAGAGCCCGAAGGAACCGAAGTAGGCGTAGACGTGCTGGCCGTCGGTCACCGGTGACGCCGAGGCGAACCCGCCCTTGTTGTGGTGCCCCTGGTGCGGCATCGCTTCGTGAACCATCCTGCTCCAGAGGGTCTGGCCCGTGACCCGGTCGATGCAGACGATCACGAACTGCTGTGGCTTCCACGCACCAACGACCTGTGGGTGCTCGTTGATGTTCGGCGTGTCGGCGGGAATGACGTCGGGAACGAGCATGTCCTCGTCGAGCGCGATCGCGGTCATGAGAAAGATCCGATCCCCCCACACGACCGGCGTCCCGTGCCCGCCGCCCTCGATCGGCGTCTTCCAACGCAGGTGCTCCGTCTCACTCCAGGTCAGCGGAGGATCGCCTCGCGGCGCGACGCCGTTCCAGGTCGGCCCGCGCCACTGCGGCCAGTTCTGCTGGTCGTCGTGCGCGGCTTCGTCGCTCGTGAGCCGCGCGGCGGTACACGCCGCCAGAGCGGTCACGAGCAACAGCGAGACTCCTGTTCTTTGCGCTTGCATGGCATGTGGTCGAGTGCGCTGCACCACTGGTAGCCCCGGCAGGAGGCCGGAGCCGGGCGATCGTCCGGCGCTCATAGAGTGCGAAAAAGTTTCGCTCTTGCACCGATCGCTTTCGCGAAGAATCCGGGGCAGCTGCTCGAGCGCTTCCCGTCCTTGGTGTGCAGGCGATCGTAGTGCCGGTTGGCGCGCGGTCTCTCGTCATGGGGTCGTCGAGAGTCGGGCCGTGCGTCCGGACCCGGCGCCCTCACCAGTGAATTCGAGGAAGTCTATGCAACGAATGCTGTGGGCCAGCGTGGCCCTGTCGATCTCACCGTCCCTCGCGGGCGGCCAATCGACGTGTACCCAATTGGCAGAGCTCGTCGGGAGCGACACCGGCGCGGGCGACTTGCTCGGCCTGCGCAGGCTGAGCGAGCCCCTCGCCGTCGACGGCTCATCGCTCGTCCTCGGCTTCCCGGCGAACTCGACGTTCGGCTCGCACGCCGGGTGCGCATACGTCTTCGAGGACGACGGAGGTGGCTGGAGACAGGTCGCGCAGCTGTTCGCCTCGAACGCCGTCGCGCACCAGGGCTTCGGCTCGACCGCGGCGATCGAGGGCGACCTCATCGTCGTCGGCGCCGCGAACGCGCGCGTGCCGAGCGCCTCGGGCGCGCTCGTTTCGTCGGGTGCCGTGTACGTGTTCGAGCGCGACGTGCCGACGCCGGGGGCTTGGGGCCAGACTGCCATCATCGCCCCGCCGGTGCCGTACGGCGGCGAGCGCTTCGGCGAAGCGGTCGCGCTGTCCGGCGACGTGCTCGTCGTCGGCTCGCCCGCCGCCCACGACAGCGGACAGCCGCGCAAGGGAGCTGTGCACGTCTTCCGCCGCGCGTCTGGCGGCGCGTGGATCCACGAAGCCGAGCTGCGCGACCCGCAGGGCCTCAGCTACGACCGCTACGGCTCCGCCGTCGCCGTCGACGGTTCGCGTCTCGTCGCCGCTTCGCACATCGCGCACGTCGGTGGGCTCTCTCAAGTCGGGGCAGCGGACGTGTTCGCCCTCGGCTCCGCGGGCTGGGCCCACGAGGCAGACCTCGCCCCCGCCGGACTCGTCCGCCAAGGGCTCTACGGCTACACCCTCTCCATCGAGGGCACGACGGTCGCGATCGGTGCCCCGGCGCACGCGAGCGCAAGCGGCGTGAGGGGCGGCAGCGTCTTCCTCTTCGAGCGCAGCGGCGGCAGCTGGTCGCAGCTCGCCCATCTCTCGCCCGGCGACCTCGAGCCGTCGGACTTCTTCGGCCACTCGGCGCACCTCGACGACGAACGGCTCGTCGTCGGATCGCCGATGGACGGCGATCCCTCGCGCCGCGGTTCGGCCTACCTGTTCGGGCGCGACCCCGCGCTCGGCACGTTCGTCGAGCTCGAAAAGCTCCGCGCCTCCGACGGAGCGCGCGACGACTTGTTCGGCCGCCTCGTCGCGATGTCGGGCGATACGATCGCGGTGTCCGCGCCGCGCAGCGACGAGGTCGGCGGCGACTCGGGATCGATCTACGTCTTCGACTGCCCGCCGCCCGCCACGTCGCCGCTCGACGGCGACTACCACCTGGCCGGCCTCGAGCTCAGCCTCTACGGGCACTCGGGCGGCGGCGTCGCGATCGTGATGGACACCGGTGAGATCGCCTTCGACGGCTCGAGCGGTGTGATCTCCAGTGGGCTCGTGTCGTTCGACCGCGCCCGCATGATGGACCTCGTCGGCGTACCGACGCTCGAAGAGCAGCTCCTGAGCTTCTCGGTCGGTGGGACCTACACGGTCGACCCCGACTACGAACTGAGCCTGCAGATGGGTCCGGAGTCCCACGCGGGCGTGGTCGCCGAGCCGCCCCCGAGCATCCTGCGAACCGACGCGTTCCTGCTGCGTTTCGCCCACGGCGGCTCGGGTCACGCGTTGCGCGGACTCGTCGTCGGAGGAGCGAAGAGCACGGCCTTCGACGCGGCCCGGCTCGAAGGTCGCTACCGGTTCGCGCTCTTGATGCCGGTTCTGCAACCGGACCTCGAGGGCTGGAGCGAGCCTGAGATCTCGGTCGCGGGCGTCGGCTCGCTCGCCGGCGAGAGCCTGCGCTTCACGCCGCAAGGCGCCAACCTGGGCCTGGTCGAGGTCGCCCTGCGCCCGCGCGGCGCGGTGCTCGACCTCGCCTCGAGCGAGGTGGACACCATGCCCGCCCCGCCCGCTCCGTTCGGCATCGTCGGCGACTACTTCACCGTGCCCGACGGGCGAGTGCTGATCGAGACGCCATCCCAAGGGGGAACGGATGAGTTCTTCGGCGGCTTCGCGACGCCCGACGGCGAGCTGCTCGTGCTGGTCCAACGCCAGAACGTCGACGAGGTCGACGCTGCCGGCAACCCGACCAAGGGCAAGCGCGAGATCCTGCTCGGCGTAGCGCAACCGGACACGGCCCCCGCCGATCCGGAAAGTCTCCTGGACGGAACGTTCGCGGTGTACGGGCTCGGTCTCGGCCTGTTCGGCGCAACGTCCGGCAGCGGCGGCGGGGTGACCAGCAGCATCCTCCTCGGCGAGCTCACGTTCGACGGCCAAGGCTCCGTCTCCTCGCTCGCGATGAGCGTCGATCGCGCGACGTTGGATCTCACGGACCAGGAGCTCGAGCTGCCCGGTCCGTTCAGCGCCGCTGGCAGCGCCGCCTACTCCGCCGACTTCGACCCCGCGTCGGGCGTCGAGGTCACGATCGATCTGCCGTCGGGCAGCACGCTGCACGGCTCGGTGAGTGCGACCGGCCGCTTCCTCGTGCTCGAGATGCACGGCGAGGACGGTGGTGCCCAGTCGTACGTCACGCTGATCGGGATGCGCGTCGGTTCCTGAGACACGAACCGGTCCGGGCCCGCGAGTGCGCGGCCGTCCCGTGGGGCGGCCGCGCCTTGCACGTTGCGTGGCCCGCGCGGTTTCCCAGGGAAGGGGATAATCCCAGGAAAGGCGTCCTTCCCCGACGCTGCGCCGCGTGGGACGTTGTACCGGGTGCAGCACTTGCCCGCGTCCAACGACCAGGAGTCCCGATGACCGAACCACACGCTGAACGCAACGAGCCGGATTGGGATGAGCTCGAGCGCATCGAGCAGCGCCTCGGCGAGCACGACAGCGCGGAGCCTTCGCCCGAGCCCGAGCCCGTCAGCCTCACCCAGCTCCTGCGCCAGGCGGAGCACGGCAACCACCTCGCCTTCAACGAGGCCTACGAGCGCATCCGCCGGCGCTTGAGAGCAATGGCTGCCAGGCTCGTGGGACCGAAGCCGAAGGGCACGGCCCACTCGGTGACGGAAGCGGTGCACGAGACCTACATCAAGGCGGTGACCGGAATGCGACAGGACCGGTCCGAGGGAGCGCAGCGCTGGTCGGACTCCGAGCACTTCTTCAGCTCGGTGGCCTCGATGCTGCGCAGCGTGATGGTCGACACCGCACGCAGGCGCGGAGCGCGCCCCCCCGAAGGCGTCGGCGGCGACCTGGACATGCTCGACCGGCACATCGACCCGACGACCCCGTGGCTGTTCACGCTATCGGTCGACGATGCCTGCCGTGAGCTCAGCCTCCAACACCCCCAGGCGGGACGCTTGGTCGAGCTTCGTTTCTTCGGTGGTCTCACCTGGGACGAAGCGGGCGAGGTGCTGAACATCGGCGTGCGCGAACGCCGCCGACTCGTGCGAACCGCCCGCGCATGGCTGGCGACGCGAGTCGGAGTGGATGGGTCCTAGAGGCGCGGCCGACAATGCACTCGAGTGCGAGCGCGCGCGATCCGCGTCGGATCAAGGCGCCGGATACCCCTCGCAGCCGCTGCGCTACGTGGCGTGCCCGGCAACGCCGAGCCGGCGCGGATCGCGCGTGCTCGCGCCGAGTGCATTGTCGGCCGCGCCTCTAGTCTGGGGTTTGGCGCTTGGACCAACTCGCCGCCTGGGCGTCCTTGCCCAGGTCCGGCTCCGCGTCGTGCCACGAGCGATAGAACGCCTCCAAGACCTGCACGTACTGACGGACCTGCGGATGCTCGGGAGGGAGGACACCGGCGAGACGCTCGTGGCAATCCAGGTAGAGTGGCTCCGCTTCCTCGAAGCGACCGTCCTTGTACCGCGCCTCCGCCCGCTCGCCCGTGAGTAGCGGCTCGAGGATCGGGTTGGGGCTCCCCATGCGCTGCGAGAGCTCGATCGTCTTCACCGCGAGGGCTTCGGCGTCCTCCAGCTCGTCCGCGTCCACCATGGCCATGACGACGTTGGCCTGGTGCAGAAGGGACTCGATGGCCTCTTCCCCACGCAATCGCCGGGAAGCCTGCCAGGCCCGTCGAACGTGCTCGAGGATTCCGTTCAGGTCCTCCTTGCCCTGCGATAGGACTCCCAGGGCGTTGAGCGCGAGGATGCCTGACGGATGGTCGTCACCGAAGCGGTCCAGCAATCGCGTGGCGGCGGGCCGGATCAGGGCCTCCGCCTCCTCGATGCGCGAGTCGTCTCCCATGCTCGCCATCAAGCAGAGAACGAGACCGTAGTTGATGTCGAGCTGACTCCGGAGCAGCTCGTTCGGGTCGGGGTGCCGCTCCCGCAGGGCTCGAATCTCGTCGTAGACCGACAGGGACTCCTCGTAACGCCCGGTATGTTGAAGCAGAGTCCCCAGGTTGTTCAAGGTGGGCGCCAGTACGTCCGGGAACTCGGCACGCGCGCTCGTCGCGTCGTCGATGACCGACCGCAAGGTCGCCTCGGCCGCCGCCACGTCCTGCCGCTGGAGCTCGGTGATGCCGCGGCCCGTGCGCGCGGCCAGCGCCCCTTCGCAAGCGGGCCCCTGAATGCCCTCCCATTGCCGGCGCAGCTCGTCGTACTGCTCGAGCGCAGCCTCGTGCCGCCCCAGCTTCCGCAGGCAGGTCGCGATCAGCTTGCCGGCTTCGAGGCTCTCGGGATCGCTGGCTCCGAGCTCCCCTGTTCGCAGTTCCCGGACGGAGTGCGCCACACGCAGGCTCGACTCGAACATCCCGAGCTGCTGCCGCACTTCGCCCAGACCCATCAGCATGCGCGCGAGCGTCATCGGGTCGTCGCCCAGGTGCTTGCGGTAGGCCTCCTCGGCCACCGAGAGGTAGGGCTCATCGAGGGTCGCTCGGGCCAACGACACGAAGTCGAGGCGATCGACGACGTCCGAGGCATCCGAGATGTCATGTCCCTCGGGCGCGTCGAAGCTCCTCGCGACCTGCTCCTCCACCGCCTCGCGCAAGGCCAATCGCATCGTCGCGATGTCGAGTCCCTTGAGATGCTCGTCCTGGGCCTGGAGCGCCAGCTCCAGTCGTGCTCGCTCGTCCTCGGCTCGGCGCCGACCGCGTTCGGACACGAACACGAGCGAGCTCGCAGTCACCAGGACACCCGCGATGGCCAGCACCCGCGTCGGATGGCGACGCGCGTAGCGGCCCGCCGCCTCGAGGGGGCCGGGTTGCCGCGCCTGCACGCCCGTCCCGTTCAGCCACCCTTCGAGGTCCAGGCGCAGAGCGGTCACGGAGCTGTAGCGCCGGGACGGGCGCGGCTCGCTCGCTTGACGCGTGACCGAGTCGAGGTCCCTGGGAACGAGACCGACGTCGCGCCCGCGCATGCGCAGGCGCTCGCGCGGCGAGTACTCGACACCGTTCTCGAGATCGCGGAAGGCCTTGGCGACTCCCGCACTCCCGAGCGGGTCGAGCGCTGCCTCGCCCACCAGGACCTCGAACAACAAGCGACCGATTTGAAAGATGTCCGAGGCGTAGGCCGGCGTCGTCCCCTCCTGGCCCATGCCGAGCTGCTCGGGGCTCATGTACGCCATGGTCCCCAGCATCTGCCCTTCGGCGGTGTGACGCGTCACATCCGGGTCCACGGGTCGCGCGATGCCGAAGTCGATGACGCGCACCTGCGGACCACCGTCTTCGTCGACGATCAGGACGTTCTCAGGTTTCAGGTCACGGTGCACGACCTGCTTGCCATGGATGTGCTCGACGGCACGGCAAACGTCGCGGATCAGTCGCACGCGAGCCCGCAGGTCCAGCCCACGCTTGCTGACGTACTCGTTGATCTTCTGGCCGTCGATCAGCGTCATGGCCAGGTACGGGCGCGGCTCCACGTTGAAGTCCACGACACGGGCCACGCCACTGTGGTTGCAGGTCGACAGCGTCTGGGCCTCTCGCTTGAAGCGCTCGAGAAGCTCCTCGTCCATCACCAGGTCGTCCCTCAACAGCTTGAGAGCCACCTTCCCCACGCCGGGCTTCGTGGCGAGCCAGACCTGACCGAAGCCGCCCGTGTCGAGGCGTCGAACCAACGTGTAGGGCCCGATCTTGGCCTGGCTCCGGAGGCGGTCGGAATCGGAACGGGCCTCGCGCTTCTCGATCTCCGAGTGCATCAGCACGGCGCGCCGCAAGTCCGCCCGCACCGACTCCGGTTGCTCCCGAACGAACGCTTCACGCTCGTCTTCCGGCAGGTCGAGCACGGCATGGAGCAGGGAGAAGTCGATGGGTGCCGGATCGGGTCTCATGGCGTGCCTGGTCGTTCGGGGAAGCGCGAAGGACGCACGCTGCCCCGGGCGCCCTGTTCCCGCAAGGCGCCCGGAGGAAGAATCACCGCGTGCGCGCGAAACCTAAAGGAACATCACCTCGACGGCGTCGCTGAAGTTCGACGTCTGCGCGGGAATCGCATCCCGGTACCAGGCCTGAAAGTGCCAGGTCTGACCGGCGTTGACGCTGGTGGACCCGGTTGGAGTCGGCACCGTCTCCAGGTCCAGGGTGAGCTGGAAGCGCCCACCGACGCCGGAGAACTGGAGCTGACCCGGCTGGTTGTAGCGTCCGATCGCGCCCACCATGCAGAGGACTCCCTGGCTGCCGCCAGGCTGGTTGACTACGCCCGGCGTCAGGGAAGTGATGTAGAAGCCGAAGACACTGGGGGGAAGCTGCGTCGTCACGAGGGTCACCGCATTCAGGTTCACGAGGTCGCTACCCGAGACGGCGAGCACGGCGTTCACTCCCGTGGAGTTCGGCACGCTGGTGCAGTAGCCGTTGCCAAGTGTGCGCTGATTGAGGAAGACCCCCGGCGTGCTCGCGAAGATGTCGGCGTCCGAGTCGGCGTCCCCGTCGAACGCGACCACCGAGAGGGCTACGCCCGCGGTCGTTCCCGTCAGTGGTTGCGGCACGCCGAAGAAGGCCCCCCCCAAGTTCTCGATCCATCGAATCGAATTCGTCGCCCCGCCCACCACGTCGAGGTCGCCGTCCCCGTCCAGGTCGCCGGTGGCGACCGAGTAGGCTTGCGTCGCCCCGGTGTCCAGCACGACCTGGGAGCCGAACTGCACGCCCCCCAGGTTCCGGTACCAGGCCACCTTGTTGTCCCCCGACGAAGCCGAGAGCAGGTCCAAGCGTCCGTCCCCATCCAGGTCGGCCACGATCACGTCCCGCGCCTGGTCGGCCGCGGAGGTGACGGTGCGCACGGTATCGAACGCCCCCGCACCCAGGCTGCGAACCCAGCTGATGCGATCGTCCGAGAAGGAAGCGAGCACGATGTCGTCGACCCCATCCGCGTCGAGGTCCGCCGAGCGAATCCGGGTGGGGTTGAGTATGCCGGTGACCACGTTGGTGCCGGGCCCGAACACCATCATGCCATTGTTGCAGAACCAGACCGCCCGGTCGGTCGAGCCGCTGATGGCCGCCACGTCCATATCTCCGTCGTTGTCGTAGTCGCCCGCGGTGACGCCGCGCAAGGTGCCGAGGGACCCGACGGCCTGAGGCGGTCCGAACAGCGCTCCCCCGAAGCCCTGCATCCAGAAGATAGCGTTCGTGTCGGAGGTCAGCACGTCGAGCACGCCGTCTCCGTCCATGTCGACGAGCTCCATCGTCGGGAACGACACGTTCAGATTCGTGCGCTGCAGCGGCGTCCCGAACGTCCCGTTGCCAAGGTTCTCCACGGTCACCACGTCCGCGAGTGAGCCAGTCTGAATCCCGATCAGGTCCAGGTCCCCGTCGAGGTCGATATCGAAGGGCTGCAGATCGCGCAGCGGCCCCCCGCCGAATTCCACCTGGGCGCCGAACTGTGGAAGGGCCGAGACGCCGCTGACGAGGACCGGCAGGGGCACGAATAGAGCAAGAGCGATACGCATGTTTCGATCTCCGTGACAGACGAAGAAGAGGGTGGATCGGAAAGCGGTTTGCCCGGCCCGGAGGGGCCAGTGCCGCGACGCCACTCCTCACGCAGGCGCTCGAGGGCACGGGACGCTTTTCCGAAGAATCTGTCGCGCCGCCGCGCGTGCTCAGTTGCCCTACTCGATCAGCTCGAGCTCACCGCCAGGGACGACGAGCCCGTAGCGCCCGTCCGTTCGCAACGAGACCTTCCGGCGGTCGACACCCCCGAGCGGCCCCCGTGGGCCGCTCGAGCGGAACACCACGAGGGTCCCATCCGCCGACAGGACGCCACCTCCGAGGTTGGTGAAGCTTCGGCTCGCTCCGTGCCTCGCGGGCCTTCCGAAGGAGATCGCGAGCTCGGGAGCTCCGCCGATTGCCTCGTCCTCCCACAGCTCACGGATCGAGCTCCTGTCGTGCAGATTCTCGATCCCGAGGGGGAGCCACACCCCGATCCGACCTCCGTTCTCCCGCTTCCACTGCGCCAGCCAAGTCTGCTCGGAGAGCATGGCTTCAGCGCGCTCGTAGTCGGCCAGAACGTCATTCCAGTCACGCTCGCCAGCCCCGCGAACCAGGACCCAGTCGATCGTCTCGGGCTCACGCACGAGCAGGTTCATCGCTGGAAGCCTCGGGCCCGACGGCCGCAAGCCGCGCAGCGGTTCGGGCGCGAACCGCTCTTCGACCGTCTCCCAGCCCGCGACCATCCGGTAGCTCACGAGAGCGAGTGCTTCCCGCGTGCGCTTGGCCAGCGTGTTCCAGACGGCGGTATCACTCCAGAGGGTCTCACGCCAGTTGGACGTGCGCTCCAGCCGCCGGCGCATCGAGCCGTTCTCGAACGCCAGGTCGACCAGCGCGTGCGAGAGCTCGCGGTCGAGCGCGTACCAGCGCTCGTCTCCGGCGGCCACGTACCACGGCACGAGGTCGGGACCGTTCGACTCGTTGCTCAGGTAGATCCAAGGCTCCCCCGGGATCTCGATCAGCGTCGAGTGGCTCGTCGTCGACCGCTCAGGCGCGTACAGCAGGTGCTCGACGAGCATGCGCTTGATCGCGGAGAGCTCGAAGAGCCCGTCCAGCTCCGACGGAATCTCCAGCGGCCGCCCGTCGTGGTCCCTCCAGTCCCCCACGCACAGGCGCTTGATCTCGGGTACGTGCTCCCCGATCACGTCGTCCGTCAGGCCCAGGCTCGCGAGGTACGCGTCGGGCTCCTCGAGGATCTGCGCGGAGGACTCGCCGCGTCGCGGCCGCGAAGCGAGCACGCGCGCTCGAAGGTCCTCCACCGCGGCCATCGGGAGACGTTCTCCGTCCGCCGCGACGTAGCCGCCGCTGGAGCGTTCGTACTCTCGGACCGAGGCGCCGCTCATGAAGCAGCCCGACGTGTACTCGGCGACCAGAACCGGGCGTGTGGCTGCCGGTTCCTGCACGTAGAGCCACCTCGTGCCGGGCATGCGAAAGTGCCCGACGCACGGATGACCGTTCACCCGAACCTCGTAGCTCCCAGGCGCCAAGTCCAGGTTCGTGAGCGGAGCGAAGAAGCGGCCGTCCCGGTGGACCCGCTCACCCACGACCACTTCCACGGTCGACGCAGCACGGGCCTCGTCCACTGGCCAGGGGGTGAAGGTCACCGTCGCACGCGAGCCGTCCTGCAGCAGCACGCCCTGCGGAAGGTTGCGCCGGTCGAAGGTGAAGGGCTCGGGAACAGCCGTTCGCCGTGCAGCGAGCTCCTCGACCCAACGCGTGCTAGGCCTCGGTGGCTCGCCGGTCACACGGGGCCGCTTCGGGTTCGGTCGATCGGGAGCCGCTGGCTGGCTGCGCACGGCCGGCCCGGAGCGCTCTTCCAGCTCACTGGAGGCGACGCGCTCCGGCTCCTGGAACCGGTTCGGGAGGATGATCGCGGCAGTGCCGGCAAGCATGCCGGTCGCAGCGAGGAGCAAGTGTGATGTGCGCATCTTGGTCGGCCCGGGGGGGCGTGGCGCCATCTTGCTTTCATCGGTGCAACGAGCCGGCAGACTTGATCGCCGTGGAAAAGGCGCCCGACTCGCCTTCGACCAGCGTCACTGAAACAGGATCGACAGTCCGTCGGTGAAGTTCGACGTCAGCGTCGGGTTCAGGTCGCGGAACCAGCACTGAAAGTTCCACGTCTCTCCGGCCATCGCCGGCATCGGTGGGTTGACGGGGATCGCGGTCGTGTCGACGTCGAGCTCGAAGGAGCCGCTCGGACCGGAGAAGCCGATCTGGGAGGGCGCGTTGTACCGACCGATGTTGCCCGCGAGACAGATCAAGCCCTGGCTGCCCGGCGGATTGAAGAGGCCTTGGGTGCGACCGGCGAGGAAGTAGCCGAACTGGTTGACCGGCAGGTTGCTCGCCATCAGCGTCAGCGGGAAGCCACCGGCCATGCTGCTCCCCGTCGCGGCGATCTCCGCCGAGGCCCCCGACGAGTTCGGCAGTGAAGGCGAGCAGTAGTTCGCCCCGATCGGCGGGAACCCGAGCGGCACGAGCTCGACGAAGTTCCAGTTGGCCGTCGCGGTCGACGGGCTGGAGCCGCTCCCCCAGTGCACGCCGCCGTTCGGTGCGTTGCCGTTCGCATTCTCGCGCGGGGCGGGCCCGAGGAGCACGCCGTCGTACCAGAACTGCGCGTCGAGCGTGCCTGCGGGCTTGCGGATCACGTACTGGTGGTAGCCGCCGTCGTTGCCCCCCGTGCAGACGTACTGGATGCCCGAGAGGAACAGGTCGGCGACGACGTCGTTTCCGGAGACCGTGAAGAAGGAGAGGTAGCGGTCGTCGCTGGCCGCGGTCCCGGTCGCGAACTCAGCGAAGACGTCGACGCCGCTCGCGCTCTCGATTCGCATGTCGAGCGTCAGCGCCCACCCCTGCATCGACAAGAGGTCCAGCTCGCCGGGCGTGAACAGCGCACCGTAGTGCGCCCGCCCACCGTTGAAGGTGGCCTGGTCGTCGATCTGCCACGCGTTGAGACCGGTCGTGCCGTCGGGCGAAAGCGGCGTCAGGCCGACCTGCCCGCTCGATGGATCGGTCAACGTCCACCCCTGCGTCTGCGGATCGGGCGCGAGCGGAGGGGAACCGGCGGAGCCCGCCGAGTACACGACGCCCTGCGCCGCCGCGGGAACGCAGAGAACCAAGGAGCTGATGAAGAGCATGGGAGCAGGAGCCATATCGAATCCTCGCCTGAGAAGAGCTCAACCGCTTTCGGCAGCCGGCACCATCGTCTCAATCCAAGCGAAGAAGCCCATCGACGCGAGCTCTTCGCGCAGCGCGCGCTGACGCTCGGGCGCCAGCGGCTTGAAGGGTGCACGCGGGCCGCCGCAGTCGACGCCGAGCATCCCCATGACGGCCTTCGCGGCCGGCAGGAAGTCGTAGCTGGCGAGCTTCACGACCAGCTCCACCGAACGCATCTGCTCACGCCGCGCACGATCGAGGTCGCCCGCCTCGAACGCACTCCGCAGCCGGTGGTACAGCGGCGCGGCGAAGTTGTAGGTACTGCCGACGAACCCGCGCGCGCCGAACGCCAGACCCGCGAGCATCGCCTCGTCGGTTCCCCACAAGACGTCGTAGCGCCCGCCACCGAAGTGCAGACAGCGCTGGAACTCCAGCATGTCCGTGTTCGTGTACTTGAGGCCCGCCAGAGCCGGAACGCGCGGCGCCGCGGCCTCGAGGAAGGCGTGCATCGAGAATGCGACGCCGGTCAACACGGGGATGTCGTAGTAGTAGAACGGCAGTTCCGGAACCACGGAGGCGACCCGAACGCACCAGTCGACGAGGTCGTCGAGCGTCGCCGGCTTGAAGTAGCGCGGCGGCGTGACGGCGATCGCGTCTGCGCCGATCTGCGCGGCGTGCGCGGCGAGGTGCTCGGCCTCCGGGAGACTCTCGTGCCCGCAGTGGACGACGACGCGCAGGCCGTGCCGCGGCCCGACGCGCCCCCAGCTCTCGGCGAGCGCGAGGCGTTCGGGAACGGTGAGCGACAACCCCTCGCCCGTGCTGCCGGCCACGAAAACTCCGGCCACGTCCCAGGCAGCGAGGCGCCGCGCCTGGTCTTCGACGCGCTCGACGAGGAGCGCGCCGTCACGCGCGAGAGGTGTGTGCGGGGCAGCGATGAGGCCGGTCAGACGTATGGGCATGGCTCACGAACCCGATCAGAAGAGCGGGAGAACAGGGCCGTTATAACATAACCTTTCGACTATGAGAAAATGATGGGGTGATCCTCACCTCGAGACCTAAGATTCCGCCCGCCATGACCGAGACGCTCGCAACGAAAGCCTACGCGGTCCTTCGCACGAAGCTGGCCAGCGGGGAACTGAAGCCCGGTGACCGCCTGGTCAACCGCACCCTGGCCGAACAGATCGGGATGAGCTTCACCCCGGTCCGGGAGGCCATCAACCAGCTCGCCAGCGAAGGCTTGGTCGAGTACCGCCGCGGAGCGGGCGCATTCGTACGCAACCTCGACGTCGACGAGTTCGCCGAGCTCTACGACGTGCGCGAACACATCGAGGCGTTCGCCGCGCGTCGCGCCGCCACGAACGCATCGCCCGCCGAGCTCGCCGAGCTCGAGAGCGTCTGCGGGCGCGGAACCGCGATCGTCGATCGACTCGTCACCCGCGGCGACGCCGTGCTCGACGACACCGAGATGGACGAGTGGCTCGAGGCGGAGGAGGCCTTCCACGGCGCGGTGATCCGGGCGGCCCACAACCGCTGGGTCGCGAAGATCGTCGGTGAGCTGCGCATCGTGTCGCGCGTATTCGCGCCGCACCGCGATCACCGCGACCTGCTGACCCCCGAGACCGCGCAGCGATCGTGGGACGAGCACGTCCAGCTCGTGCGTTTCCTGCGCGATCGCGACGCCAATGCAGCGAGCAAGTGCATGGCCGAGCACGTCGGACGCGGGCGCGAGAACGTGCTCCCGCGGATGCGCTGATGCTGTCTCAGCCAACGGCGTGAGCCGTTGACCCCATCAGTCCCGCTCCAACCGATCCCGACCGTCGGTCATCTCCTCCAGCGTCACGCGCGCAAGGGAGATCTTGCCGTAACCATCGCGCTCGAACAGGCACCCGATCGCGCGATCCGGCAGGACGCCCAAGCACGAGTAAGCGAAGCCTCCGCGGTACACGTCGACCGCCTCCGTCCACGTCTGGCCCTCGGTGTACGACAACAGGATCCGCCCCTTGCGGCGGCCGTTCGGGCCCGGTCCCGCGTACAGGATACGGCTGCGCTCGCCGTCCGCCGGATCGGTGTAGCGCAGGACGCTCGCCATGCACTGCGGTTCAGGAAGCTGGGTCTCGTCGACGAGCGGCGTCCAGCTCGCGCCGCCGTCCGTGCTGACCGCCGTCTTGCGCAGGCGTGCTCCGCCGTGGCTGCGGCTGTTGAGCAGGATCGAGCCATCGACGAGCTCCACCATCTGGACCTCGTTGCCGTGACCCGGTGAGCCCTCCGGCGCCGCATCCCCGTAGCTCCACGTCTCGCCGACGTCGTCGCTGAACGCCGCGTACACGCGCCAGTCGCCGAACGGGCCCTCGTTGAAGGGCATCACGATCCGGCCCGCGTGCAAGCCGTGCCGCAGCTGGATCCCGATCCCGGGTCCACCGGCGATGCTCGTGACGCGCTCCGGGCGCTTGACGCCGCGTGTGATCTCACGCGGCTCGGACCACGTCGCTCCTTCGTCGTCACTGGTCGTCAAGAAGCAACGGCACGCTCTCTCGTCCTCGTACCCCGCGACGACCTCGCGCTCGTGCACGCCCGCGGGGTAGCGTTGGTAGACAAGGAGGATCCGCCCCGCGTGCTCGCCGCCCTGCACGACGATGACCTGCGGATTGTTCAAGCTGTTCGCGCCGTCCGCGGCGACGACCTGCAGCGGGCCGAACTGCACGCCACCGTCCGTGCTGCGCCGCAAGACGATGTCGTTCTCGGCGTGGTCGTTCGGTCGCACGCGCCCCTCGCAAAAGGCGAGCACCGTGCCCTCTCCCGTCACGCACAGCGCGGGGATGCGGAACGACGCGTAGCCGTCTTGACCGGAGTGAAAGACATCGACGAACGGCATGTTGCGCGGGAAGTTGCCGAGCGTGCCGACGACGGCGAAGGAGCGAATCCCCATGCGCGCGCGCCACGGACTGAAGCCGACCGTGCCGAACGCGGCGGCCGTGTCGATCGCGTGAATCTCGTCGCCGTTGACGAGGAACCGCACGCGCTCGCCTTCACGCGAGACCTGGAAATCAAAGACTTTTCCGGGCGCCACGTAAGAGCTCGCGTCACCCAGCCGTACGACTCTGCCCCCAAATGCGGGGCCATTCAGGTAGAAGTGACGGCCCTTGCCATCGAACCCGAAGTAGTTTTCGTCGCCGAAGACGAACGCGGCGGCCGTACCGGCCGGCTCGTCGATCGAGAGCGTGGCCGCGATCGCAAAGTCGCCTGTCCCGAGCGTGCGCCCGGCCAGGAGCTCGACTCCGACACCGCCCCCGAAGAACGCACCGTCGGTCTGCTCCCACTCACTCGTGTCGAAGACAGCCGCCTGGGGTACGCCTTCGGCGACGGCGAGCACCTGCTCGGCGTGCTGCGCCGACGCGAACGGCACGAGAAGGACAACTAGGCAAGGTAGGGATGTAAGCAACGTATGAAACGGGTAACGGACTTCGATCGTCTGGTTCGTATAGCCTGGAGCTTAGCAACCTTCCTTGGCCCCCTTCGATCCCCGCTCCCGATGAAGACACGCTTCTCAAGACCGCTCTCGTTTCTGGCGCTCTCGTTTCCGGCGCTCTCGTTTCTGGCGGCGCTCAGCGCCTGCGCGTTCGCCGCGCACGCGTCCGCTCAAACACAACACTTCGCCACGGGCGAGCCCGAGCCGATCGCATCGAGCCCGAACCTACAGGTGGAGCTCACCCAGTGGAGGTCGCAGCACGGCGAGGCGTGGCACACGCATGCCGACCGCACGACCGGGCACCTCGAGATGCTGTACGGGGGGTCGGCGACGCCGCTATTCGTTCCGACACCGGGTGTCGATGCCGAGTGGATCGAGCTCGCGCGTCACTTCGTGCGCGAGACGCACGCGATGCACGGCATCGAAGACGGAGACCTGACCTTGCCGCGCGTCGTGTTCTTGCCGCTCGGCATGGGCAACGGCTCGGACAAGATCACCGTGCGACTGCATCAACAGATCGGTGGCGTGCCCGTCGAGAACGGCGCCGTCAACGTGCTGTTCAACACGCGCGGCGAGCTGCTCTCGGTTCACTCGACGGGCGCGCCCGCGGTCGCACAGGCTGCGACGACGCCGGCGCTGAGCGCGGGCGCGGCACAGCGCGTCGCCGTCGAACGCTTCGAGGACCAGCACGGCGCGTCGACGCATGCGCACACGCCCGAGCTCGTCTTCGCACAAGTCGAATCCGAAGGTGTGCGCGGCGCGCACCTCGCCTGGCAGGTCGAGGTCACGAGCGAGGAGGCTGGAAGCCAGCCGGTCGGCTACCGCTACACGATCGACGCCTCGAGCGGGCGCGTCCTGCGCTCGGACACGACGGTGCACAACTTCGACGTCACGGGCCAAGTTCAGACGATGGCCTCGCCGGGCACGCTGCCGGACATGGCGACGAACCCGCCGGCGCCGCTCAACGCGGGACACATCCGCCTGACGAGCTCGGCCGGTACCGTCTTCGCGGACCGCGACGGCAACTTCACGTTCCCCGGCATCAACACGCCGCTCGACATCACGGCGACGTACGTCGGCAACTTCAACCAGGTATTCAACGAGGCCGGGGCAGAGTATTCGGTCACGTTCGGTGGCGTCCAGCCCAACCAGCCCAACACGCTGCTGATGAACCCGGCCCCCACGGAGTTCATCACCGCCCAGGCGAACGGGTACCGCCACGTCGGGATCGTCCGCGACTACGTCCGCGACACGGTGCCCACCGATTCGACGGCCGACTTCCAGGCGACCTCGTTCGTCAACATCGCCCAGACGTGCAACGCCTTCTTCAACGGCAACTCGATCAACTTCTTCCGCGCCGGCGGCGGCTGCAACAACTCGGCGTTCTCGACCGTCATCGCCCACGAGTTCGGGCACTGGCTCAACGAGCGCTACGGTACTGGCAACGGCAGCGACGGGATGGGCGAAGGCAACGCCGACACGTTCGGCCTCTACGTCTACGACACCCCCACCGTCGGTGAGTTCTTCACCACTGGCGGCGGCGGCAGCCGCTCGGGCGAGAACACGCGCCAGTTCTGCGGCGACGCGAACCCGGGCTGCCACGGCGGCGTGCACGCCAACGGCGAAGTCTGGATGGGCGCCGCGTGGAAGGTGCGCCGGAACCTCAACAACGTCCTCGGCAACACGCTCGGCGACGCGACCGCGGACGGGATGTTCATGGGCTGGATGAACGCGTACAACCAGACGCAGATCCGCTCGATCATCGAGATCCAGTGGCTGACGCTCGACGACAACGACGGCGACATCAACAACGGCACGCCCAACTACACGCCGATCGATGCTGGCTTCCAGGAGCAAGGCTTCCCCGGCTTCGAGCTCGCCTTCGTTCAGTTCCAGAACGTCACGCAAGTCGCCGACACGCCGAACGAAGCCGGCCCGTACATCGTCGACGCCGACATGATCGCGCAGTTCAATCCGCCGGTCGTCAACCCCGAGCTCTTCTTCAGCGTCAACGACGGCCCCTTCACTCCGATCCCGATGGCCCCGGTCGCGGGCAACACCTACCGCGCCGAGATCCCGGGCATCGCCTCGCCCGCCATCGTGGAGTACTACCTGTCGGCCTCGGATTCGTCGGGCAACAGCAACGTGTTCCCGGACGACGCGCCGAACAACACGCTCGACTTCGCCATCGGCAACCTGACGACGTTCCTGTTCAGCGAGTTCGAGGGTCCCGGTAGCGAAGGCTGGACCGTCGGCGCCCCCGGCGATACGGCGACGACCGGCGTATGGGTGCGTGACGACCCGGTCGGCACGACCGCTCAGGCCGAGGACGACCACACCGCCGCGCCCGGAACCGACTGCTGGTTCACCGGACAAGGCGTGCCCGGCGGCGCCACGGGCGCGAACGACGTCGACGGCGGGCCGACCTCGCTCCTGTCACCGATCTTCGACGCGTCCGGCCTCACGAGCCCGACGATCTCCTTCTGGCTCTGGTACTCAGCGACGTCCGACCCGTTCCGCGTCCAGGTCTCGAACGACGGGGGCGCGACGTGGAACACGGCGCTCACGTTGAACTCCGGCTCGGGCGGCTGGCAGCAGCGCTCGTTCGACCTCGCGCAAGCGGCAACGTTGACTGCGTCGATGCAGCTGCGCTTCGTCGCGGCCGACCTCGCCGGCGGCTCAATCGTCGAAGCCGCGATCGACGACATCGAGGGCTCCGACTTGGCCTCGTCCTGTGACGCGCCGGCCGAGTTCTGTCCGACGACCCCGAACTCCGTCGGGACCGGCGCTCAGATCTCCATGTTCGGGTCGCAGAACGTGGCGCAGAACGACTTGAACCTGTTCGCCGGGGGCGCACCCGCCTTCCAGTTCGGACTCTTCCTCTACGGCGCGGGGCAGTCGAGCTTCCCCGTGGGCGACGGGACGCTGTGTGTCGCCCTGCCGTTCTTCCGTCTGCCCGTCGTCCAAACGGACCTTCTGGGTCAGGCCGTGCTCAACGTAGACCTGACTTCTCCGCCTGCCCCCGCCGCCGAGATCCTTCCCGGATCGACGTGGAACTTCCAGTTCTGGTACCGCGACCCCGCGGGCGGCCCGGCGGCCAACAACTTGTCGAACGGACTCTCGATCCAGTTCTGTCAATGATTGACTGCGTCTGACGACGCGGATCTTACCGCGGGCTTGGAGAAGACCTCTCCAAGCTCGCTTGCGCGGATGGGACCATGCGCGCACCTGGCTGTCTCGTAGCAACCTTCATAACGAATCCCGATCATGCATACGACCCACGGGCTGTTGGCCCTCGCATCGTTCGCACCTGCGCTGTTCGCTCAGGGGTTTCATCAAGATGGCCCCGACGGGCCGACCCCCTTCGGCCCCAATTTCGCGGTCGAGCTCGCCCAGTGGAGAGCGGACCACGGCCCAAGCTGGCACGTCGCCGTCGATCGCACGACGGCACACCTCGAGATGCTCTACGGCGGAAACACCGCCGGTCCGTTCACACCGACGGTCGGCGCTGACGCGGAGTGGATCTCCCTGGCGCGGCACTTCGTCGACACGACACAGTCGATGCACGGGATCGCCAACGGCGACCTGACCTCGCCGCGCGTCGTGTTCCTGCCGCTCGGCCTCGGCAACGGCACGGACAAGATCACGGTGGGCTTCGCCCAAGAGATCGGCGGAGTCCCCGTCGAGAACGGCTCGATGAACCTCTTGTTCAACACGAGCGGACGCCTGCTGTCGGTGCAGTCCACGGGTGCCCCGCTCTTGTCCGGCGCCGCGACGACGCCGTCCCTGAGCGCCGACGCCGCGACCACCACCGCAGTCGGCGTCTTCCGCTCCCAGGAGAAGCTCGAGCCCACGAGCGTCGTCCCCGCCGAGCTGATCTTCGCCCAGGTCGAGCGCGAGGGCCTGCGCCGCGCCCACCTCGCGTGGCGGGTCGAGGCCGAGTACCACGTCAACGGTGAGGATCCGGTCGGCTACGAGTACAAGCTCGACGCCCACACCGGCCAGGTGCTCGAGCGCCACACGACGATTCACTACTTCGACGTCACCGGCACGGTCCAGACCAACGCGTCGCCGGGCACCCTGCCCGACTACGGACCGAACCCGCCGGCGATGCTGCCCGCGGGCCACATCCGGCTGACGAGTTCCGCCGGTACGGTCTTCGCCGACCGCGACGGCAACTTCACGTTCCCGGGCATCAACACGCCGCTCGACATCACGGCGACCTACGTCGGCAACTTCAACCAGGTCTTCAATGACGCCGGGGCGCAGTACTCGGTCACGTTCCCGAACGTGCAGCCGAACCAGTCCAACACGCTGTTGATGAACCCGAGCCCGACCCAGCAGATCACGGCCCAGGCGAACGGCTACCGCCACATCGGCACGGTCCGCGACTACGTCCGTGACATCACGCCGGGCGATGCGACCGCCGACTTCGTCGCGGTCTCGAACGTCAACCAGTCCTCGACCTGCAACGCGTTCTTCGACGGCTCGTCGGTCAACTACTTCCTCGCCGGCGGCGGCTGCAACAACACGGCGTACTCGACCGTGGTCGCCCACGAGTTCGGCCACTGGCTCAACGTGCTCTACGGTACGGACAACGGTCCGGACGGCATGGGCGAGGGCAACGCCGACGTCTTCGCGATGTACATCTTCGACAACCCGATCGTCGCCGAGGAGTTCTTCACGAACGGCAACTTCATCCGCACCGGCGAGAACACGCGCCAGTTCTGCGGCGACGCGAACCCCGGCTGCCACGGCGGTGTCCATGACAGCGGCGAGGTTTGGATGGGCGCGGCCTGGAAGGTCCGCCGGAACCTCAACACGACCCTCGGCGACTCGCTCGGGGACGCGACCGCGAACCAGCTCTTCATGGGCTGGATGAACGGCTTCAACCAGACGCAGATCCGCTCGATCATCGAGATCCAGTGGCTGATGCTCGACGACGACGACGGCGACATCAACAACGGCACGCCGAACTACAACGACATCGACGCGGGCTTCCTCGAGCAGGGTTTCCCCGGCTTCGAGCTGGCCTTCATCCTGTTCAGCAACGTGACCGAGCTGCCGGACACCACCAACGAAGCGGGTCCGTACACGGTCGAGGCCGACCTCGTGCCGCAGTTCACGCCGCCGATCACCGCTGCCGACGTGTTCTACAGCGTCGACGGAGGCGCGTTCCAATCGCTGCCGATGGCCAACACCGGAGGCAACACCTACCGCGCCGACCTGCCCGGCATCCCCTCGCCCTCGATCGTGCAGTACTACGTGCAAGCGGCGGATGGCAACGGCAACGCCAACACGTTCCCGAACGACGCACCGAGCGACACGCTCGACTTCGCGATCGGCAACCTGACGACGTTCCTCTTCACCGAGTTCGAGGGTGCCTCGGACGAGGGCTGGGTCGTCGGCAGCCCCACCGACACCGCCACGACCGGCGTCTGGGTACGCGACGACCCGATCGGGACGCCCGCGCAGACCGAGGACGACCACACGGACGCCCCCGGCACCCGCTGCTGGTTCACGGGCCAGGGCTCACCTGGCGGCGCGACCGGTGAGAACGACGTGGACGGCGGGGAGACGACCCTGACTTCGCCGGTCTTCGATGCATCGTCCCTGACGAACCCCACCATCACCTACTGGCTCTGGTACTCGGCGACCAACGACCCGTTCCGGGTCCAGGTGTCGAACAACGGAGGAAGCTCCTGGAGCAACGCAATAACCCTCACCAACGGCACGGGTGGCTGGAACCAGCGCTCGATCGACCTCGCGTCGGTCGTGCCGCTGTCCTCGACGATGCAGGTCCGCTTCGTCGCGGCCGACCTCCAGGGCGGCTCGATCGTCGAGGCCGCGGTGGACGACATCGAGGGCATCGACCTCTCGTCGTCGTGCGACGCTCCGAACACCTACTGCGCCCCGTCGCCGAACTCGGCCGGCCCGGGCGCGCAGCTGTTGTTCTTCGGCTCGCAGAGCGTGGCGACCAACGACGTGAACCTCTTCATCGGAGGCGCACCGGCGTTCGAGTTCGGACTGTTCTTCTACGGCATGGGCCAGACGAGCTTCCCGCTCGGCGAAGGCGTGCTCTGCGTCGACCTGCCGTTCACGCGGTTCTCGGTCGTGCAGACGGACCTGCTCGGCCAGGTCCTGTTCTCGCCGGACCTGAGCTCGCCGCCCGACCCGGCGGCGCAGATCCTTCCGGGCTCGACCTGGAACTTCCAGTTCTGGTACCGCGACGCGGCGGGCGGTCCGTCTGGCAGCAACCTCTCGAGCGCGATCGAGGTGCAGTTCTGCCAGTAAGAGAGTGAGTGATTGAGAGCGATGCGCCCGGTCCCGCTTGCGGTACCGGGCGCTTCTTCTTGGGCGATGCCAGTGAGCTACATATGGCTGGCTACTTACCGTCCAGCGCGGGGAAAGGAAACAACGACGACCGCTCGTGCTCGCGCGCCATCAGCGCCCTGATGCGCTCCGCGACATCCGCGTGCTCGCCGGCCACGTTCCGCTCCTCGCCTCGGTCGAGCTCCAGGTCATAGAGCTCGAGCGGCGCGTTCGGCCGCTTGCCGAGCGCGCGGCGCACGCCCTTCCACTTGCCCATGCGCACCGCCACCTGCCCGCCGTAGCCGGGGAACTCCCAGTACAGGCACTCGTGCTCGGCCTGCTCTTCACCGGTGAGCTCCGGCAGGAAGCTCAGCCCGTCGCCCGCCGGAGCGCCCGCGCCCGCCGCCGCGGCGAGCGTCGCCATCCAATCCCAGGCCGCCGAGGGGTGGTCGCTCGTGCTCGCGGCGCGAACGCGGGCCGGCCAGCGCACGATCAGCGGCACGCGCAGGCCGCCCTCGTACAAGCTCCCCTTGCTCCCCCGCAGCCCGCCGGCCGACGCGAAGAAGTCCGAGTCCGAGCCACCGAGCCGGTCGTACGCCGGACCGTTATCGCTCGTGAACACGACGATCGTGTCGCCTGTCAGCTCCAGCTCCTCCAGGAGCGCGACGATCCGCCCCACGCCACGGTCCATGTGCGTGACCATCGCCGCGTAGCCCGCGCGCGGCTTCGCGTGGCGAATGTAGCCACGGTGCTCGTAGTCCTCCTCCGGGATCCGCTCGGCGTACTCGGCGAGCGACTCCGCGGGCACCTGGATCGAGAGGTGCGGAACGGCGAGCGGCAGGTACACGAAGAAGGGTCGCTCGGCGTTCTCGCGGATGAAATCCAGCGCCTCGTCGACGAAGCGGTCCTGGGAGTAGGTCGCGCCCGTCGCACTGCGATCGTTGCCGGCGAGCTGTTCCTTCTTCGCGTTGCGCCAGAGGTAGCGCGGGTAGTGGTTGTGCGCGTGCTTCTGGCAGTTGTAGCCGTAGAAGAGGTCGAACCCCTGGCGGTTCGGATCGCCGCTCGAGCCCTCGTAACCCAGCCCCCACTTGCCGATCGCCGCCGTCGCGTAGCCCTCGGCGCGCAAGACTTCGGCGAGCGTCACGTCCGCGTCCGCGAGCGGGTTCTGGCCCGGAAAGTAGCCCTCCGGTGCCTGCTCGCCCTTGCGCCGCTCGGGCGGATTGCCGTTGTTGCGAATGCGCGCGTGGCCGGGGTGCAGCCCCGTCATCAAGCACGCGCGGGAAGGGGCGCACACGGCGTTGCCGGCGTAGTGCTGCGTGAAGCGCATGCCCGCGGCCGCGAGCCGATCGAGGTGCGGCGTGCGGATCCACTTCTGCCCGTAGCAACCGAGCTCCGCGTAGCCGAGGTCGTCAGCCAGAATGAAGACGATGTTGGGCGGCTTCTCCGCTGCGTGGGCCGCGGACGCGACCCACGCCACGAGAAGAGCAAGTGCAAGGGTGCGCATCAGCGGTACAGGTTCAGAGCCGGAATGGGCCCGCGCTTCACGCCCGGTCCCGAGAGATCGACCTCGAGCATCTTCTCGCCGCGCGCGCAGAAGTACTCGACACGGATCGGATGGTAGCCAGCTTTCAGCCCGAGGCGCCCGACGCGCTCGCGCAGGCCGTGGACACCGTCGTTGTCGACGACGCGCTCGTCGCCGATCCAGAGCACGCTGCCGCCCACCGAACGCGTGCGGAAGGAGTAGATCCCGTCCTTGGGCACGCTGATGTGGCCGCGGAAGCGCAGACCGAAGCCTTCGGTCGCCGCGACGACCGAAGCGTCGATCGCCTCCGCCTCGCCGTGCCGGACGGGGTCGGTCGCGGTCATCCCGGCGACCGACTTCCAGCTTCCTTCGAAGTGGCTGACACGAACACGGCGAAGAGCGCGAGGAGCTTCATGCCCCCATTATGACGAGGCATGCCCGCCATGGTGACGCGGCGCCGCGCCTGCCTGGGATGGGGCTGGCCGCGGCGGGTGGGAATCGGGATCATGGCGACGATGAGGACCACGACGATCTGGCTGCTGAACAACTGCATGCCCTTGGTGGGGATGATCGCGGTCTCGGCCTGCCGCGCGACGGAGCCGAGCCCGACCGCTGCCCCCGCCGGGCCGCGTGTGCTCTGCGTCCAGGCCCACCCGGATGACGAGACGAGCTACGCCGCGACGCTCTACAAGATCGCGACGCACATGGGCGGCACCTGCGACATCGTCCTGATCACCAACGGTGAAGGTGGCTTCAAGTACTCGACGCTCGCCGAGAGCCTCTACGGTGCCGAGCTCACCGACGAAGCCGTCGGCCGCGCCGAGCTGCCCGCGATCCGCAAGCGAGAGATGCGCGCCGGAGCCGACCTGCTCGAGGTGGCGGACATCGAGTTCCTCGACCAGACCGACCACCGTTACAGCCAGGACCCGCGCGAGGTCCTGGGGCGCGATGCCGACGTGTGGGACCTCGAGTGGATCGGGAGCGAGCTCGACCGCGTCCTCGCCCGCGGCTACGACTTCGTCTTCACGATGGCACCGACGCCGGAGACACACGGCCACCACCAGGCCGCGACCGTCCTCGCACTGCGCGCGGTCAAGCGCATGCCGGAGCTGGCGCGCCCGGTCGTGCTCTGCGCGCGCCCCGTACCGGAAGACGAGCTCGAAGCCCCCTTCACCCCCGGGCTCGACGCCTACGGCGTGACGCGCGTGCGCGCGGACGCGGGCCCGTTCGACTTCGATCGCACACAGCCCTTCGGCCACCGCGGCCGCCTCGACTACCGCATCGTCGTCAACTGGGTGATCGCCGCGCACAAGTCGCAGGGCACGATGCAGCTGGCGATGAACCGCGGCGCGCGCGAACGTTTTTGGCTGTTCGACCTCGACGTGCCCGGCGCGGTAGAGCGCACGCAGTTCCTGTTCGATGCGCTCGCTGAGCCACAGTTCGAGACGAAGACGTACGAGGCCTCCGCCGGTACGAACGCGGGGAGCCAGTGACCTCCGGCCGCCCTGCCCCGCAGAAGCGCTTGCGCTCGCTCGACGCGCTGCGCGGGTTCGACATGTTCTGGATCATCGGCGGGCACGCGATCTTCGCGGCCTGGGCCGCGTCGAACAGCTGGGGCTGGCTCGACGCGGTCGAGGCCCAGATGCACCACCCCGAGTGGCACGGATTCGCGGCCTGGGACCTGATCTTCCCCCTGTTCCTCTTCATCGCCGGCGTCACCCTGCCGTTCTCCCTCACCCGGCGCGTCGAGGCCGGCGCCGACCCGCGCAGCCTGCACGGACACGTCGTGCGCCGCGGCCTGACGCTCGTGCTGTTCGGCGCGATCTACAACGGCCTGCTCACGCTCGACTTCGCGAACGTGCGCTACGCGAGCGTGCTCGGACGCATCGGCCTCGCCTGGATGGGCGCCGGACTGATCGTCCTGCACACGCGAACGCGCGGACAGCTCCTGTGGGTCGCAGGACTCCTCGTCGGGTATTGGATCGCACTGACGCGCGTGCCGGTCCCCGGCTTCGGCGCCGGCGACCTCGCCCCCGGCCACACGTTGACCGACTGGGTCGACCGCCACCTCGTGCCCGGCCGGCTGTACCGCGAGGTGCGCGACCCCGAAGGCCTGTTCGCGACGCTGCCCGCGATCGGCACGGCGCTGATCGGGGCGCTGGCGGGCACGTGGCTGCGGCGCGCCGACGTGCGCGATGGGCGGCGCCTCTTGGGTCTGTTGTGCGCGGGCGCGCTGTGCCTCGCGGTCGGCGGGCTCTGGGACCGCGTCTTCCCGATCAACAAGAACCTGTGGACGAGCTCGTTCGTGCTCTGGTGCGCGGGCTGGAGCCTCCTGCTGCTCGCCACGTTCCACCTGGTGATCGACGTGTGGGGCCTCGAGCGCTGGTCGTTCTTCTTCGTGGTCATCGGCTCCAACGCGATCACGATCTACATGCTCCAGACGTTCCTCTCGTTCGAGGGGCTCGCGGACCTCCTGCTGTCCAAGGGCGGCCACAAGTTTCACCCCGCCCTGCTGGCGGGCGGGGGTCTCGCCCTCAAGTGGGCGCTGCTCTACACGATGTACCGGCGCAAGCTGTTCCTGCGCGTGTGATCGATCCGTATCGTGTCGCACATGCCTGCCAAGCGCGAAGACCTGCTCGTCTGGATGGACCTGGAGATGACCGGCCTCGACCCCGAGAAGGAGCGCATCATCGAGATCGCCGTCCTGCTCACCGACGCCGAGCTCGAGATCGTGGCCGAGGGGCCCGAGCTGGTCGTGCACCAGTCGGACGCACTGCTCGCGGCGATGGACGCGTGGAACACCGAGCACCACGGCGCATCCGGGCTCACCGAGCGCGTACGCGCCTCGACGCTCGACGATGCCGCCGCCGAGCAGAAGGTCCTGACGTTCCTGCGCAAGCACTGCGCGGAGAAGACCTCGCCCCTCGCCGGCAACTCGGTGTGGCAGGACCGGCGCTTCCTCGCGCGCTACATGCCGCGCGTCGACGACTTCATGCACTACCGCATCGTCGATGTGTCGTCGGTGAAGGAGCTGGCGCGGCGCTGGTACCCCGGTCCGTTCGCCAAGGCGCCGGCGAAGCGCAATTCGCACAGGGCACTCGACGACATCAAGGAGTCGATCGAGGAGCTGCGGTACTGGCGGACAGCGGTTTTCAGGTAAGTCGCGTGATGTAGAAGGCCATGCGGGGTCTTCCTGGAGGAGGTCTCCCATGCAAAACGCGCTACGCGTCGCTCTCGTCCTGTGCCTAGCCTTGCCCGCGGCCGCGGATGTCCTGCGCGTCGGGCCTGCCCAGCCCTATTCGGAGGTCGCGGACGCGGTCGCCGCGGCGGTGGACGGCGACCTGATCCTGATCGCGAGCGGCACGTACGCAGGCTTCACCGTCGACGACAAGGCGCTCTGGATCGCCGCCCACCCTGGCGCCCACGTCGTGGTCGGCGAGGTCGCCGTCGACGACCTGGCTGCGGGAAAGTCGCTGCGGTTGACGGGTTTCTCGGACCAGCGCAAGGGACTGAGCCTGACGAACTGCACGGGCTCGGTACGGGTCCACGAGTGACGCTCGACGTCCGGGCGATCGGAGCTGATCGAGGTGCTCGGCTGCGACCGCGTCACGCTCGCAGACTGCCGCATCCACGGCCAACGGGTGAGCTGGCCCCTGGAAGGCGCGCCAGGGCTGGCGCTGACCGCCTCGCAGGCCGTCGTCCATCGCAGCAGCTTTCGCGGCGCGTGTGACTATCCCAGGAGCGGCGCAGGAGCGACTGTGCGCTCTTCGTTCGCGCTGACGATCGACACCGAGCTGCGCGGCGAGGACGGCATCCAGGGCGATACGTGCCACGCCTTCGGACACGTCTATCCCAGCGGCGGTGGCGACGGCGTCCAGGTCCTGAACGGCGCCCACCTCGTGTCGATTGGCGGGAGCATCACGGCCGGCCCGGGCGGAACGGACCCGTGCGGGCCGTCCGAACCGGACGGCGCCGCGGTCGTCGTCGTCGCCTCGACGCACGACGTGCTCTCTTCCCCGCAGCGCCACATGAGCGGTCCCTCCCTCGTGCAGGCCGGTGACACGATGACGTTCTCCTTCCACGGCGAGCCCGGGGACACCATCACCCTGCTCGAGGGTCCCGACGAGGTCTTTCAATACGACGCGAACCTCGCTGGCGTCTGGCAACTCGAACCCACGACTTCGACGCCGACGATCGTCGGCGTCGTCGGGGCCACGGGAACGCTCGACCACACGCTCGCCGCAGGCTTGTCCCCGGGTAGCCAGCACACGGAGCGGCGCTTTCAGATGCTCGTGCGCGACGCGGCCGGCCTGTCGTTCCTGGGCTCGAGCCACGACGTGGCCGTCCTCAACGACCTTGGTTTCGGCCTCTGCCACCCGATCTACTACGTGCGCAAAGGTGCCGGGCCGGGCAGCGACGGGCGTACTTGGGCGACCGCCTTCGGCGAGCTCGCCGAAGCGCTTGACGCGATCAATGTCGCCCAGGGGCTCTGCCCGGGCTTCGCGCCCGAGGTCTGGATCACGGCCGGTACCTACACGCCGTCGCCCGTCACGCTCGATCCGTTCGAGGTCTTCTTCGTCCGCTCTGGCACGCAGCTCTACGGCGGCTTCGTTGGCATCGAGACACTCCGCAACGAACGCGATCCGGACCTCAACCGTACGGTGCTGAGCGGTGACCTGCTCGGGAACGACGGACCGGACTTCAGCGGGTACGCCGACAATTCCGCGAGCATCGTGTTCACGTTCGACGCCGTGCTCGACGGGCTGGTCGTACGCGGCGCCTGGAGGACGGCCGTCTTCAACTACGGCGGCGACGACCTGGTCGTGCGGCACTGCGAGATTCGCGAGAACCTCTCCAACTCGTCCGGCGCTGGCTTTCTGGGAAACGAAGGGAACGGGCGCCAGCTCTTCGTCAACACCCTTTTCTACCGCAACCGTGCTGACATCGACGGCGGTGGCCTCTTCGCGCCGAGCAGCGCGTACGTCGTGAACTGCCGCTTCGTCGAGAACGAAGCGCTCCTCGAAGGCGGAGCTGCCTGGTTCTCCGACCACCCCTTCGGGGGCGTCGTCGCTGGCTCGACGTTCATCGGCAATCGTGCTTCAACCGGCGGAGCGATCGCCTCGCAACACATCGTGGCCGAATTCGAGATCGTGAACTGTAGCTTCGTCGCGAACGAAGCGACGGCGACGGCCGGTGGCGTCGAGCTCGACGGCTCGCAGCTGGCGGTCTACGGCTCGCTGTTCTGGCGCAACGCGGTGAATGGCGTTCAGGACGAAGCGGCACAGCTCGCCGGCGACCAGGTCGAGATCGGGTTCTCGCTCGTCCAGGGCTGGACGGGCAATCTCGGTGGCGTCGGCAACTTCCACGGCAACCCGCGCTTCGTCGACATGGATGGCCCGGACGGCATGCTCGGCAACCTCGACGACGACCTGCGGCTGCAGCCAACGTCCGTGTGCATCGACGCGGGACGCTGGGCGGCTCTGCCGATGGACCTGCTCGACCTCGACGGCGACGGCGACACCGGTGAGCTCTTGCCTGTCGACCTCGACGGCAACGCACGCGTCGTCGGTCAGACCCGCCATGCGCCGGAACCCTCTCGGTTCCGCATCGTCGACATCGGCGCCTACGAGACCCCGCTGCAGTAGCCCGTTCTCGAACCGAGACGCGCTCATCCGGGCATGCTCTACAATCCGGGTTGGAGCGAACCCGTTGAGCATGCTGCAGGATCCCGCCCCCCGCGCGCGGCGGTGACGACTCCGCCGCGCTGACCCGTGCCGCCGGAGCTCTCGAGGCGCCGCTTGCGGACGTGCCGCGCTGAGGAGCCGCAAGCCGCGCCTGCCTCACCGGTTTCCGGATGCCATCCGCGTCGCTTCCGGCAGTCCGCGCAGGCGCCACATCGCGACGATGCCGACCACCGGCCCGATCGCCAGGACGACGAACACGCGACTCCAGCCCAGCGGCTCGATGAGCGACGAGATGCCTTGGATCGTGATCGCGGTCAACAGGAACCCGAGGCTGGTCTGCATCGCGAGCGCGGTTCCAACGTAGCGCGCGTCGCAGAGCTCCGAGACCGCCGCGCTGAACTGCGCGCTGTCGGCCACGACGGCAAAACCCCACACCAGGCACACGACGGTCAGAACCTCGGGTCGGTCGAAGAACGCTCCGGCGACGACACAGCAGGCACCGGAGACGGCCAGGCTCCAAATCGCGACCGTCGTGCGCCCGAGGCGATCGGCGAAGAGGCCCGCGAGGACGCAGCCTACGGCGCCGATCGCGACGACGCCGAACCCGGCGAGGCGTGCGCTCGATGAGGCGAGCCCGGCCTTCTCGTAGCTCTGCATCAACAGCCGCGGCACCCACGTCCACATCGCGTACAGCTCCCACATGTGTCCGAGGTAGCCGAGGTTCGCGAGCCGCAAGGGGCGCTCGGTGAACGTGCGCGTCGCAAAGCGCCAGTCGAAGGGAGCGCTCCGCGCGAGGTGCGGGCCGGGGCGCACGAAGGCCGCGACGAGGATCGCCGCGAGCACCGCGAAGCCGGACGACGCATAGAGCACGGGTCGCCACGGCGGCATTCCTGCCGTGCCGAACACGGGCAGAGCATTGAACAGATGCGGCAGCGCCGAGCCGAGCGTCAGCGCACCGACGAGCAACCCGATCGTCAAGCCGCGGTCGGCCTTCGACCACGACGCGACCAGCTTCATCCCCGGCGGGTAGACGCCCGCGAGACAAATGCCGGTGACGAAGCGCATCCCGATCGCGAGGCCTGGGCCGCCGGCGCCGTCGAGTGCGGGGATGCTCGCGTTCGCCAGCGCCCCGAGCAGCGCGCACACGGCGAACAGCTTCGCCGCCGAGACACGGTCCGAGAGGCTGGTGATCGCGCTCGCCAGGGCGCCGGCGACGAAGCCCAGCTGCACGCTCATCGTGAGCCACGCCCGCGACGTCGCGTCGAGCGCCCACTCCGCCTCGAGCTGCGGCACGACGGCCGACGCCGAGAACCAGAGCGACATCGCGAGCAGCTCGGCCATCGCCAGCGCGGTCAGCACGGGCCACTTGCGGCCCTCTTGCGCGGTGGATCGGTCGGGCATCGAGCCGAGAGATTGCGGGGATCGGAGCGCGGTGGCAAGTTCGAGAAGGAGTTGCCGTCGTTTCCGGCTTGCGCGGCAAGCTACGGCCGCGTGACGGCGACCCAGTCCGTGTTCGCGCGGAACAGCGAGGGCTTCCGCCTCAACAACGCGACGTTCCCCACGAGTGGGATCACGCTGGAGCTACGCTCCTCTCTCGTCGTCGACCAGAACTCGTTCGCCGTCGAGGGGGCGGTCTAACTCTTCGACTGCAACGTTGGCGACGGCGACCAGCAGGGCAGCAGCGGCAACATCTCCGTCGATCCACTGTTCGTCCAGCCGAGCACGGGCGACTACCGGCTCGGCTTCGCGAGCGCGTGCGTCGATGCGCTTCCGCCCGACGCGACCGCGCTCGACCTGACGACTCTGTGGCTCGCGCGCGGCCCGCAGCTCCCCGTCCCCGATCCGACGCCATTTGGCGACCGCTGGCTGCCGCTGTCCCTGCTCGAGCTCGCCGGCATGCACAAGGTCCGGACCGCCGATCCGTTCCGCGACGTCGTCTACATCCCCGATGTCCCAGCGCTGATCGGCATGCAGTTCAGCTTCCAAGCGCTGAGCCGCTCGTCGGCAGCTCCCGCAGGCGCCGCGTGGACGGACGCGATCACGACGACGATCACGCCGTGAGGCTCAGTACTCCCAGAACGCGACGAGGAAGTGCACGAGCAGCACGTACAACGTCGACCAGAGCACGGTCGAGGTGATCCCGTCACTGACGTCGCGCGCGCTGTCCTTCGGCCGCAGTCCGCGGTAGTACGCGATCGCGGCGACGCCGAGTCCGCACAGGGCGGTCTTCAGCAGCATCCAGCCCGTGCCGATCGGCAACAGCAGTTCCGGCGCCTGCAGGCGTTCCTGGAAGTGGACGGCCCAGAAGTGTGGTCCCTGCTCGGGGTGCGTCGCGACGAACGAGACGAGGCTCGCGAGCCGCGCGGCCTCGTAGCTGACCCACTCGAGCACCGGCGTCCCGATCAGGAACGCGATCAGGATCGGAGTCAACAGGTACGTGCGCGGGCGTACACCCAGGGTGCGCATCGCGTCGATCTGGTCGCCGTAGCGGCGGACGCCGACGTCGGCCGCGGCCGCCGCGCCGCAACGGGCGGCGATCAGAACTGCCGCGAGCAGCGGCGTCAGCACGCGGTAGAGCGCGAACCCGATCGCCGCGAGCAGATCCTCGATCAGGAGCGGCTTGGTGTAGACCTCCTGCGGCAGGAACCGGAACGTGAAGTACGTCGCCGTGTATCCGATGAGACCGCCGGAGACGAACACGTACAGGAAAGCCGAGGGACCCGCGACCAGCCGCAGGTAGTGCACGAGGAACCGCAGCCCCCACCTCGGCCGGGACCATAGGGGCAGGAGGTCGAACGGCGCGCGTGCCCCGGCGATGAGGGCCGCTCCGGTGCCGGAGAAGAAGCTCGCGGCGGCGAGCAGGAGGCGGCTCGCCCAGCGCTCCGGCGGCGCGCCCTCGCGGCGGGCGGGTACGGGCCGCATGCGTTCGGCGAGACTCGGCCAGTCCTCGGGCTCGACCGCGACCAGCTCGTGTGCGTCGGCGTCGAGCAGATACACCTGATCGGCGATCGCGAGCAACGTCTCGAAGTCGTGCGTCACCACGACGCTCGTACCGCCGTGGTGCCCCTGCGTGTCGCGGATCAGCTCCGCGACCTGGCGTGCGCTCGCCGCATCGAGGCCCGAGGTCGGCTCGTCGTAGAGGAGCACCTCCGGGTCGGCCGCGAGCGTCCGCGCGATCGCGACGCGCTGCTTCTGGCCTCCGCTCAACGCCGCGACGCGCGTCCCCGCGGGCACGCGCAGCTCGTCGAGCCACTCGGCGGCCGAGTGGCGCGGCGCTCGGGAGCGGTCGCGCCGGTGATCGATCGCGAAGCGCACGTTCGCAGTCGGCGACAGCTCGTCGAAGAGCGCGAACTGCTGGAACACGATGCCGACGTGCTCGAGCGCCGTGCCGTCCGCTCGGCCAACCGATCCGCTCCACGTGATCGCGCCGCCCGCGCTTGGCACGAGCCCGGCGAGGATGCGCAGCAGGACCGACTTGCCCGAGCCGCTTCCACCGACGACGAGCGTGATCGCGCCGGGCGGGAACGAGGCGCTCGTCGACTCGAGGAGCGGCACGCCGGCAGCGTGGACCGTGAGCTGCGAGAGCTCGACCGACTGGGGCTCCGTCATCTATTGGGAACGCCCACTCTGGCCGCTAGCCAGGATGACGATCGGGTAGGAACCGCTCTCGTGTGCGACGCGGATACGGATCGGCCCGGAGCTCGCTGGACCGCTGCGCCGCGTCGCGACGAACCAGCGGCGATCCTTGCCCAGGATCTGGTTGCGCACCACGCGTGCGAAGTCGGGGTGGATGCCGACCTCACGGGTACCGAAGAGCTCGTCGCCGATCTGGCGCACGACTGGCTCGAAGCGCCGGCCCGCGAGCCCCAGCGCCGCCTGTGATTCGTTCGCCTGCCAATTGCGTACCCACACGTCACGCAGCGCCTCGTTGTCGACGATCGCCTCCTGGATGACGGACTTCAGCAGGCGCTCGAGCTCCGGGTCGCGCGCGAGCTCGTCCGCGAAGGCCTCGAGCTCGGTGCGGATGCGCGGGTTGCTCGCGACGTCGGTGAGCACCCGCTTGACCGCCTCGACGAGATCCGCCGTATGCGACTCGACGACGGGCACGGCCTCGTTGACGAGGAAGCGGTCGAACTCCTTGCGCGTCAGGTCCTTGGCCGGGAACGGCGCGCTGTCGTAGAGCGCGGCCCAGCCGAAGCGCAGGACCGAGGCGCGCTCCCAGAGCTCGGCCGCGATCTCCTTGGCGATCGGTTCGCCGTGAAGCCGCACGGACGGCAGCACCTCCTCGCGCACGAGCGGCACCAGACGGCGCCGGATGAACTTCTCGTCGTAGCGCTGCGCGAGCGCCTGGACCTCCGACCGGTGCGCGGTGATCGACGCGCGGACCCCCGCCTCGATCACGGGCGCAGTCTCGCGGATCGTGCGCTCGATGACCGGACGCAGGGCCGCTGCGATCTCCGCTCCGTGGCGGCGGTTCGCCTCCGCGACGATCGTCAGGATCCTCTCGCGCTTCTCGGGTGGCAGCATCGTCGCGACGACGTCGGCGAGCGTCCCGGCGTTGCGTGCATACACGAGATCACACGCTTCGGGCTCGAGCTCGCTCGAGTACCAGATCGCCGTGGCGCGCGTGGCGCCACGCGGATTGTCGACGCCACTCAAGTAGCCGACCTGCATCCAACCGCCCGCCTCGTCGCGCGCGAAGATCGGATCGCCATAGTCCGCGGAGACGCCGGGGAGCTCGAGCTCGATCTCCACCTCGCTGCCCAGCGCGTAGTCCACGAGCTGCTCGCCGACCCCCGCCCCGGGCGCCTCCGCCGAGTCGCGCGCGGCCGCGGTCAGTCCCACCGCGAGCGCGATCCAGAAAGCGCCGCCGAGGGCGGTGGACAAGGGGCGACGTGCGGACATGGAGCCTTGTCTTAGCATTCGATGGAGCGATACGGAACCCGAGGGCGGCCACGTTGCTGTACCGCGCTCCGGCCTACGTATTCGTGGGAAAACCGCCTCCCTCGATTCACCAGACGTCACCTCGCGGCGCCGGATCACGCGCGAGGAACGCCAACGCCAGCACGAGCAGCGGCAACACGCCGCCCACCACGAGCGCGGGCCCGTACGAGTCGAGCGTGTCGCGCGAGATCGCGAGCAGGGAGGGCCCGAGAGCACTCGACATGACGAGCGAGCTCATCTGCGCGCTCGAGACGCTACCGAGGTGGGTCCGTCCGAACAGCTTGGCGGCCGCGACCGTCGTCAGGGTCCCGAAGCAGCCGCTCGTTCCGCCCAGCCCCAGGATCGCGACGGCGCGCGGAAGCGGCTCGGCGAGCCCGGTGATCGCGAAGTAGCCGATCGCCTCGAACACGAGCATCGCGGCGACGATCGTGCGCAGGCGGAAGCGGTCCGCCGCGGCGCCGGACAAGAAGCCGACCGTCACGCCGACGACCGCGATCGGCGGAAACAGGCCGACCGCCGCGTCCTGGTCGAGTCCCGCGGCCGCTCCGAGATCGACGATGTGAAACGTGATGCCAGTGATGAACGCCGAGTGGATCGAGAGCGTCAGAGTCACCGCCCAGAAGGCTCCGGTGCGCAGGGCAAAGGCCAGGTCGTAGTTGCGCGGGTCGCTCGCCTCTCCCCCGCTCGGATCCGCCGCTGACCCGCCATTGGCCGGTCGCCCGTCCATGCGCAGGCCGCACTGCTCGGGGTCGTCGCGGTAGAACAGCCACGCGACCAGCGACATGCCGAGCCCGCAGGCCGCCGCCAACTCGATCCACGCCTCGCGCCATCCGCCCGCCGATCGGATCCACGCCGCCAGGACGAGCGGCGCGATCGAGAACCCGAGACTGACGATCACGCTCAAGAGGCCCGACGCGAGTCCGCGCCGGCGCTCGAACCACTTGGGGACCATGTTGCGGCTCGCGAGCGTCAGCATGCCCTGTCCGCTGAAGCGCAACAGCGAGAAGCCGCAGGCGAGGTAGACGAAGGCGATCGCGCCGGCCCCCACGCCTGCCACGCCCGCAACCGCCCGCGCGGCGCGGTCGACCTGACTCAACCCGAGCAGCGCCACGCCGAGCGCGATGGACGACACGATCGCCGTCACCCGCTCCCCGAAGCGATCGAGGAGCCGGCCGCCAAAGGGCAACAGCAAGCCGCTGGCGAGCGTTCCGATCAGGTAGGCGTTGGCGAGGCGCACCCGCGACAGGCCAGTGGCTTCGATCAGGTGATCGGAAAAGACGCTGACGCCCATCGTCTGCCCCGGAATGCTCGCCAGGATGCCGATGGCGCCGACTCCGAGCACGACCCAGCCGTAGAACACCGGCACCAGCGTCGGGCGCAGGGGTCGGTTGGGATCGAGGAGCCGGCTGCGCGTCATGGGTGGGGCGCGGAGGATAACGGCCCTTCCGGGCCATCTTGTAACGCACTAGCGTTCTTGATTCAGGCAACCCCTCGATCGCCGTCAGGGCCTCGGCGCACTCGCCGCGGGGTTCACCATCCCCAGCATGGCGCTCACCGAACGACGCGCCTCGCTCGACGAGCTCGCGCGGAAGCTGATCGACGCGCCGCGCGACCGCATTCTCACGGTCATCGAGCCGCTCGCGCGCGAAGGGCTACACGTGGCGCGAGCTGCTCGCCGCCGTGTTTCAAGCCGGCATCCTCGAGATCCGGCCGCGGCCGGTCGGGTTCAAGCTCCACGCCGTGCTCGTCGTCGAGTCCTCGTTCCAGCTCGCCGAGGCCGCGAGCGGAATCGAGCGAGTGGGTGGAACGCCGCTAGAGCCCGGACTATTCATCAGCATTGCGCCAGAGCCGCCCAAGTCCGCCGTGCCCGCACCTTTGTGCCGATCGCGTCCTCGACGGGGCGCAGAGACCCCGACTGCGGGGCGATCGACGCAAAGGCACGAGCACGACG
>JAAELL010000332.1 GCA_024226735.1 bacterium
GCCAGTAGCTCCGCCAGCTCGCGGCTGTCGGCTTCGCAGTCCAGGTCGTCACCCTTCAGGTCGTAGCTGCTCCACTCCATCCAGAAGCGGGTCGACTGTCTGTCGCCGCCGGCGATCAACCCGCGCAGCTCGTCTTCCGCCTCCTCGCGGAAGTAAAAGCTCTGTAGCGCGACGTTGCCGACCGTCTCGGGCCGGCTCAGCGCGAGGTAGGCCGAGGCGAAGCCCCCGCTGGCAATGCCGGTCATCAAACGGTTCTTGCCGCCCGGCAACGTGCGGAAGCGCTCGTCGATCATCGGGATCAGCTCTTCGGCCACCGCCTCCGCGAACAGTTTCACCTTCGGCCCGTAGTCGTCGTAGGTGACCCGCGGTACGAAGGCGACGACCACCGGGGCGACGCGCTCGCCGATCAGGTTGCGCAGCGAGTTGCCCCATAGGCCCTGGCCCAGCGCATGGTCCCCGTAGTTGACGAGCACCAGCGGGTAGCGCGCTTCGCTCGCGTCGTAGCCCGGCGGAACGACGACCTTGATCGTACGCTCGTTGCCCAGGATCTCGCTCCTCCACTCGAACTGCGACGGCGGCTCCGCTTCGCCCTTCGCCTTGCGCAGGTGGGCCGGCTGCTCCCAGCCCGAGGTCGCGAACACCGATGGGAAGCCGTCGGCGTCGATCACCCGACGCGGGTTGCGCGGGTCGTTGGTGAGCTCGTCGACGAGATCGAAGTTGTACTCGTACACTGAGGCCGGGGCCAGCGTGTAGCTGCGGAAGAAGAGGTCGGTACCGCCGACCTGGTGGAGTGGGTCGACCTGCCGCCGCACGAGGAAGTTGCCCATCACGTCGACCGCCGCGGCCTCACCGCGGTAGACGAAGTGCACCAGGCCGCCGTCCTCGACGATCGGGTAACTCTCGTGGCCGGCGAGGAAGGCGTCGATCTTCGCCTTCTTGTCGTCCTTGCCGTCGGCCTTTTCGACCTCGACGACGAAGGCGCCGAATCTCCCCATCAACGCCGAGGCCTCGACGGGTTCGGCACCGACGACCCGCGGCGCCGCCCTGGCCCCCTTGTCGGCGAGGTCGAGGGCCAGGATCTGCTTGTTGTCCCGCAGGTAGAGCGTCGTGCCGACGAGGGTCGGCAGCGACCAGGAGACCGAATCGGTCAC
>JAAELL010000333.1 GCA_024226735.1 bacterium
AGGGGCTGCGGGGGGGGACTTGGGCGTGGGCGCTCGCCGGTCCCGAGACGGACGTCGAGGGAGGCGGGGGTGAGCTGGATCGTTCTGATTGTGGTGGTCGTGGCGTTGGGCCTTGCCCTGCGTGTGCGACGGGACGAGCTCCGGCTTGCCGCCGCGACCATCGATCAGGTCGCCGACGCCCGAGCGCGCGGAAGCGCACAGGCGCGCTTGCAGTATCCGCACATCGACCTGTCCCGCTGCATCGGCTGTGCCAGCTGTGTCGCGGCTTGCCCCGAGGAAGGTGTGCTCGACATCGTGCACGGCCAGGCGCTGGTCGTGCACGGCGCGCGCTGTGTGGGACACGGGAGCTGCGCCGTGGGGTGCCCCGTCGGCGCCCTCACCGTGACGCTCGGGGATCTCCTCGAGCGCTCCGACATCCCCGTGCTGACCGAAGCGTTCGAGTCGCCGCTGCAGCCGGGACTGTTCCTGGCCGGCGAGGTCACCGGATACGCGCTGATTCGCACCGCCATCACGCACGGCTCGGCGGTCGCTGCGGAGGTCGCGCGGCGCGCGCGGGAAGAGTCGAGCCGCGCCGCAGAGGTCCTGGACCTGTGCATCGTGGGCGTGGGACCGGCGGGGCTGGCGTGTGCCCTGGAGGCGCAGGCGAACGACCTCGACTTCGTCGCCCTGGAGCAAGAGGACCTGGGCGGAACCGTGTCCCGCTACCCGCGGCGCAAGCTCGTCATGACCCAGCCGGTCGAGCTCCCGCTACATGGTCGGCTGGCGCAGTCCACTTATGTGAAGGAGGAGCTGATCGAACTGTGGGAGAGCGTCGCCGCCAGGCTCGAGCTCCCGATCCGCACCGGTCAGGTGTTCGTCGGCATCGAACGCGCGCCCGAGGGGCACCTGCTCGTGCGCACTCAGAGCGACGTGTTCGCCGCACGCCACGTGTGCCTGGCCCTCGGTCGGCGCGGCACGCCGCGCAAGCTCGGCATTCCCGGCGAGGACCTCTCGAAGGTCGCCTACTCGCTGATCGATGCCCAGTCGCTCCAGGGGCGGCGCGTGCTCGTGGTCGGCGGCGGCGACAGCGCCATCGAGGCGGCCCTCGGGCTCGCGCAGCAGCCGGGCAACGAGGTCACCCTGTCCTACCGGCGCGGCGGTTTCTTCCGCATCAAGTCGCGCAACGAGGTGAGCATCGCGCGGGCGATCGAGGCCGGGACGGTGCGCGTGCTCTTCGAGAGCCAGGTCGAACGCATCGCGGAAGACCGCGTCGAGCTCGCCGTGGGAGTCAACGGGTCGACGCAGGAGGTCGAGATCGGCAACGACGACGTCTTCGTGCTCGCGGGTGGAGTCGCCCCGTTCGATCTCTTGAAGACCTCGGGCGTGTCGTTCGATCCGCAGCTGCGGCCCGCGGTCGCACCGCTCGTGGAGCGGGGTACGGGGCTGCGTCGCGCGCTGCTCGCGGCCTTCGGGCTGGGACTCGTCGCCCTGGCCTGGACGCTCGTCTTCTCACGCTACTACTCGCTGCCGGTCGCGGAGCGTCCCGGCGCCGGACTGCACGGGCTGCTGCGCCCGTCCGGCGGGGTCGGACTGGCGGCCGGCGTTCTGGCCGCGCTGTCGATGGTCGCCAACCTCCTCTACCTGGCTCGACGCTCGGAGTACGTGCGTCTGGCCTGGGGCTCGCTGCGAGCGTGGATGACCTCGCACGTCGCCACGGGCCTGGCCGCGCTGATGCTCGCACTCGTGCACAGCGCCATGGCCCCGCGCCCCACGGTCGGGGGGCACGCGCTCTTGGGTCTGGTGGTGCTCATCGTCACGGGCTCGATCGGGCGCTACTTCTACTCGTTCGTGCCCCGTGCGGCCAACGGCCGTGAGCTCGCGCTCGACGAGGCGCGCGCACAGCTCGCGGGCCTCGCGTCCGCCTGGGACCGGACACATCGAGCCTTCGGCGAGCACGTGCGCGCCGAAGTGCAGCGCCTGGTCGCCTCGGGCCACTGGACCCGCACGTTCTTCGGTCGACTGGGCGCACTCGTGGGTAGCCAGTCGAGGCTCCGCGACGTGCTCACGCGGCTGCGCGCAGAGGGTCGTCGCGAGGAGATTGCCGAGGACCAGCTGGACGAGCTGCTCGACATCGCGCGCCGCGCCCACCGCGCTGCGCTGATGGCCTCGCACTACGAGGACGTGCGCGGCCTCCTGGCCACGTGGCGCTATCTGCACCGCTGGGTAGCCCTGCTGGTCGTGTTGCTGGTCATCACGCACGTCTTCGCCGCGCTGCGCTACTCGACACTGCTCTCCGGAGGCCTGCTGTGAAGTTGAGGAGCCCCGGAATCTGGCTGAGTGCCCTGTCGCTGCTGCTGATCGTGGCCGTGGCGGCCAACGACCTCGAGCGCACCTCGCCCGGACCGCTCAGCGCCACGCACGCGCAGGTTGCGGAACTCGACGGCGGGCGCAGGTGCGACGCCTGTCACGGGGGCTGGCTGCGCTCGATGAACTCGTCGTGCAACGCGTGTCACGAAGAGATCGAAGAGCAGGTCGCGGCGGCTCGCGGTCTGCACGGCGTGACCCTGGAGGTCGACCCCGCGGCCTGCGAGGAGTGCCATTCCGAGCACCGCGGCGCCGAGTTCCGGCTGGTCTCACCGGCGAGCTTCACCCTCGCCGGCCTCGAGCGCGAGGCCTTCGACCACGGGCACGTCGACTTCGACCTGGGTGGGCGGCACGCGGAGCTGACGTGCGCGGAGTGCCACCCCCGAGCGGACGACCACCCGCTCGCACCCGGCACGCAGCGTTTCCTGGGGCTCGACCAGGACTGCGAGAGCTGCCACGACGACCCGCACGAGGGCGGCTTCGCCCGCACCTGCGACTCGTGTCACGGCCAGGAGCACGCCTTCGAGGAGATCGCCAACTTCGTCCACGTCGAGAGCTTCCCGCTGGACGGATCCCACGCGCGTCCGGTGTGCGCCGAGTGCCATGTGGAGGACAGCGGCTACGAGATCGAGGACCTGGCCGGCTTCGAGCCGCGGCCGCCCGACCGCACCTGCGAGGACTGCCACGACGACTCCCCGCACCGCGACACGTTCGTCGACGGAGTCGCCGCGCTGACGCTCGCCGAACGCGGCGACACCTGCGGACTCTGCCACCAGGCGGCGCAGGAGTCCTTCGCCGGTGACTCGACGTTCGACGTGGAGTTGCACGCGGCGAGCGGATTCGCGCTGGACGAACCGCACGTGGATCTTGGCTGCGTCGAGTGCCACTCGGAGGACGGCGAGTTCGCCGAGCGCCACCCCGGCCGGGAGCGCGACGACTGCGCCGCCTGCCACGAGGATCCGCACGCAGGTCAGTTCGCCGACGCCGGCTGCATCGAATGCCACCGCGAGACCCACTTCTTCCCCTCGCTCTTCGACCTCGACGCACACGCCGAGACGGCCTTCCCGCTCGAGGCCGGCCACACCGCGGTCTCGTGCGGCGCGTGCCACCTCGGCGACGTGGCCGAGGGGACGCAGCTCTTCACGGAGACGTCGACGACCTGCGCGACCTGTCACGAAGAGGCCCACCAGCCGGCCTTCGACGACTCGTCCGGCTGCGCGGAGTGCCACGGGACGACGACCTTCGACGACGTCGACGGCGAGACCTTCGACCACGGCAGCTGGACGCCGTTCGCGCTCGACGGCGCACACCTCGAGGCTCGCTGCGAGGCCTGCCATCCGCGCGCCGCCCGCGCGGACGCGCTCGGGCGTCGCTTCGGTCGCGTGGCCGCGGTCTTCGGTGAGCCGACGACCTCGTGCGCCACGTGTCACGCGGACCCGCATGACGAGGCCTTCGCGGGCGAGAGCTGCGATGCGTGCCACTCGACCGCACACTTCACCGAGCTCGTCGTCCCGTTCGATCACGGTGCGAAGACGGGTTTCGCGCTGACCGGCGCCCACCTCGAGGCCGAGTGCGCCGAGTGCCACGGCACGTATCCGGAGCCCGCCGTCGCGGGCCGGACGCTGGGACGTGTGAGTCAGGTCTTCAGCGGGTCCACGGAGCGTTGCGAGACGTGCCACGCAGACATCCACGAGGGCGCCTTCGACGGGCCCGACCGCCCCGCACTGGTCGAGCAGCGCGAAGGGTGTGAGCGCTGTCACACGCCGACCGCCTTCGACGACATCCTCGGTTCGTTCGACCACGGCCTGTGGGCTGGATACGCGCTCGAGGGAGCTCACGCGGAGCTCGACTGCGCCGCCTGCCACACGAGCGGCGCGGGCGACGTGCTCGGGCCGGCCGCCGGCACCGACTGCGCGGCCTGCCACGCCGAGCCGCACGTCGGTCAGTTCCTGGAAGACGGCCGAACCGATTGTGCCCGCTGTCACCTCGAGACGACCTGGCTCGAGGAGCTCTCCTTCGACCACGGCACGGACGCCCGCTTCGCGCTCGACGAAGCCCACGAGCAACTCCCGTGCTCGGTCTGCCACGTACCGTGGCCGCTGGCCGACGGAAGCGAAGCCGTGCGCTACAAGCCGCTCGGCACGCTCTGCATCGAGTGCCACGACCACGGCGGGGGAGAACAGCAATGAAGCGCGCGCTGATCCTCCTCCTGACCGTGCTGCTGCCCAACATCGCGCGGGCGCAAGGGCAAGAGCAAGAGCCGGCGCTACGCCGGGTCGAGGCGCGCGTGTCGGGCATCTCCGGACGCAACCTCTACCTCGACAGGGGGCGCGACGCGCACATCGAGCCGGGCGACGCGGTCCACGTGCTCCCCGCGGGGCGGCCGCGCGTGGTCGCCGTGGTGGAGTCCGTGTCACGCACCGGCTGCCGGGCGCGGCTGGTCGAGGCGGATGGGATCGCGATCGGCGACCGGGCCGAGGTGCTCGTGCCCAAGGCGCGCTTCGTCGACGAGACGCCGAAGCCCGCGCCGAGTCCGCCCACGGCGAACGAGCAAAGGCCCGTGCGGCCGCAGACCGACCCACCACCAGCGGAGCCGGAGCCGGCCGAGCGCGCGGTTCCCGAGCACCCGGAGTGGACCCACCCGCCCGAGGAATGGAACGAGGATCTGCCGCTCCTCGCCCCGCCCGAGAGCAGCACGCCCGAGGATCGCGAGCCGCGGCTGTCGGGGCGCTACTTTCTGGGAGCGGATCACACCTGGGACGACGACCAGGACCGCCGCTACCTGCTGGGCCGGACCGGTGTCGACGCGCGCATGGAAAACCCCTTCGGGCTCGGGGGCGGTGCCAAGTTCCGCGCCGAGGCCTCCCAGCGCAACACGGAGGTGGAGAACGGCAACGACGAGGACGAGTCGCACCTGCGCATCGACCGCCTGTCGTGGTACCGCGGGGACACGCGCGAGCGCGCGGGGCGCATCGAGCTCGGGCGCTTCCTGCAGGACGCCTTTC
>JAAELL010000334.1 GCA_024226735.1 bacterium
CCGTGCCCGCACCTTTGTGCCGATCGCGTCCTCGACGGGGCGCAGAGACCCCGACTGCGGGGCGATCGACGCAAAGGCACGAGCACGACGGACTTGGACGACTCTGGCGCAATGCTGATGAATAGTCCGGGTCTAGCGGCCCGCGTTACGCGAAATGCGGACGAAACCCGAGGCGCAGCGACACGCCTTGCGGGGTTGCGGAACCCGGTTAGAGTCGGACGTTCCTCAGCGTCGTCTCGTAGCGGCCACAATCATCGAAAGATCCGAACTCATGAAGCTCTTCTCTCTTCTGTCGGTCGCCGCTCTCAGCACAGCGCCGGCGCTCGCACAGTGGACGATCGACGACCTCAGCCAAGCGCGACGCGAGATCGCGATCACGGCGGTCGGCGATACGGTCGTCTTCGCCGGTGGTTTCCTCCCGTCCGGCATCAGCACCGACCGGGTCGATTTCTACAACACGACGACCGAGATGTGGACGACGGGGATGCTGTCGGTCTCGCGCGGCGGAGCGGCGGCGACGACCGTCGGCACGAAGGTCATCATCGGCGGCGGCGCGGACGTCACTCCCGGCGGAATGGGTCTCGACACCGTCGACATCTGGGACTCGGCGACCAACACGTGGACCACGAGCAACCTGTCGTTCGCGCGCTTCGGCCTGACAGCGACGACGGTCGGCACGAAGGCGATGTTCGCGGGCGGGTTCTTCACGGACGTCGTCGACATCTACGACGACGCCACAGGCATGTGGTCGACTGCGCTGCTCTCGGTCACGCGCGGCGACCTCGCGGCGACGAGCGTCGGCAACCTCGCGATCTTCGCGGGCGGCTGGGACGGCGGCAGCAACACGGACGTCGTCGACATCTTCGACGACTCGACCGGAACGTGGACGGCGACGACGCTCTCCGTCCCGCGCAGCCGGCTCGCGGCGACGACCGTCGGCAGTGAGGCGATCTTCGCCGGCGGCGGCAGTACGGTGCTCGGCGACTCGACCGCCGTCGACATCTACAACGACTCGACCGGCATGTGGACGACGGCGGCGCTCTCCGAGCCGCGCGAGTTCCTCGGGGCGGCGACCGCCGGCGGCACGGCGATCTTCGCCGGCGGCTGGAACGGGGTTGCGCAGGCCTACAGCGCGACGGCCGACTTGTACACGGCGGGCACGTGGACGACGTCCGCGATCTCGATCGCGCGCTGGGGCATCGCGGGCGCCGGCCTGCAGAACGAGGCGTACTTCGGGGGCGGGATCGTGTTCGGCCGGCGCGTCGACATCTACACGGAGACCGGACCGATCGGCACGAGCTACTGCGGGCCGGCGATCCCCAACTCGACCGGCGGCCCCTCGACGATCTCCGCCAACGGCACGACCTCGGTCGGCCTGAACAACGTGACGCTGACCGCCGACGGCCTGCCGCCCGGTGAGTTCGGCTACTTCCTCGCCGGCCAGACCCAGGGCTTCCTCAACCCGCCCGGCAGCCAGGGCGTCATCTGTCTCTCCGGCAACATCGGCCGGTACAACAGCGTCGCCGACATCATTCAGGGACCGACCGGCGACCTGACGCTCGACCTGACTTCGATTCCGGTCAACCCGCCGCAGGCAGCGGCCGCGGGCGACACCTGGTACTTCCAGTGCTGGCACCGCGACACGAACCCGACTTCGACCAGCAACTTCACCGACGGCGTCACCATCGTCTTCACCCCGTAGTCGCACGTGCGTCTCCACGACCTCGTCCAGGCGAGCTTGCGCGTCGGCGAGACGCGCTCTCGCCGGCCGCTGCCTTTTCAAGTCACGATGCGCCGCTTCGGACGCAAGCTCGACGTCGAGGCCGAGCGCGCGAAGCTCCCGCTCGCTCCGTTCTTCTTCGACATCCTGATGGCGGAGGGCGAGGAGCTGATCGATCGCTCCGTGCCGAACGCGCCGAGCGGCTGGAGCAAGCCGTGCCCAGCGCGCTGCGCGTCCCGCGGCTCGTGACGACCGACGAGGAGGCGGCCGAGGCGTTCTTCGCCGACGCACTCGAACAGGGGCACGAGGGTCTCGTCGCCAAGTCGCTGGACGCGCCGTACGAGGCGGGTCGGCGCGGCAAGCGCTGGTTCAAAATCAAGCCGGCGCACACGCTCGACCTCGTCGTGCTCGCCGCCGAGTGGGGCAGCGGTCGGCGCGAGGGCAAGCTCTCGAACCTGCACCTCGGCGCGCGCGACGGAACGAACGGCAGCCTGGCGATGCTCGGCAAGACGTTCAAGGGCATGAGCGATGCGGTGCTCGCGTGGCAGACCGCCGAGCTGCTCGCGGGGAGGAACGGCGCGAGGGGCACGTCGTGCACGTCCGTCCCGAGCTCGTCGTCGAGATCGCGTTGGACGGCGTGCAGACGAGCCTCCACTACCCTGCTGGCCTGGCGCTGCGCTTCGCGCGGCTCGTGCGCTACCGGTCCGACAAGACCGTCGCGCAAATCGACACCCTCGACGCGGTACGCGCGCTCCTGGCGAGATAGGGGCCTGGGCGCTACGGATGACGCTGCGCGAGCTGCGCTACGCAGACGTCCGGACCACAGGCCGCCCAAGTGCGCACACGCGCCGCGCGGCGGCGGCGTAGGCTGGTGAGGAGGATTCTTCGTCATGAACCAACGACTCTCGCCCAGAGCCTGCGCCGCGTGCCTCGCGCTCCTCGTCGCTTCGTGCACCTCGTCCCCGGCCGAGAGCGTTCCCGATGAGCCGGAACGTCTCTCGTGGGCGCTCCAGGACGGCTACGTCCCGTCCTCGGTGCAGGTCATCCTGGACGAGCGACTCGCGGCCGCCGGATGCGACTACGAGGTCGACGCGGAGACCGGAATGCTGCGGCTGCTCGAGGACTTCGACACGAGCCGCAACTACTACATCACCTACGCCATGGTCGCCGACCCGGCGCACCCCGAGCTCACGACAGGCATCGCCTTCGGGAACCATCGCGACCAGGCGCTCGTGCGGCGCTTGCTCGGAATCGCCGAGACCGCGCAGGCGGAGCCGCCGGCCGGCATGACGATCGGGCTCAACGCGACGCCGACCAATGACCCCGCGATCTTCCGCGTCAGCCGCGGGCTGCAGGCGGAGGGCCTACGCGTCGCGATCGCGAGCAAGAGCGACCCATCGCAGCTCGACTGGCTCGACAGCGCCGACTTCCGGTACGAGGCCGGCGCGGGCGAGGTGACGCTCGGCGGCGGACGCGCCGTCGACGCCGACACGCAGTTCCTGTTCTTGTCCGGTCAGCCGTCGGCCCGGAACGTGTTCCAACTCGGCGAGCACGCCAAGAACAACAAGGTGCGCGTCGTCGTGAACGACCGCCGGCTGGTCGAGGACGTCGACTTCGTCGTCGACAAGGCCGCCGGCACGGTCACGATCCTCGACGATGCGTTCCGCGCTGGCGGCGCGCAGTACCACGTCGCCGCCGGCAACCTCGCCATCGGCAATCACGTGGGCGGCGATCGTCTCCTCGAGCTCCTACGCGATTGACGGCGGACCGGCCCCTCCGACTCGTTCTGGAGAACGTCTGCGGACGTCGGTAGCGGGTGATCAGCGACTAGACGCGAGCTCCCGCTCGTCCAGCTGCGCTTCGTCTCGCAGAAGGCCGTCTTTTGGAAGGCCGTCTTCCAGAAGGCCATCCTCGAGAAGCGCTGCTCGGGCGGGAGCCTGCCGGTCGACGAGCTGTTCGCCGACTGAGCCCTCGACTGAGCCATCGACTGAGACATCGAATGGGCCCTCGAACGCCGATCGATCCGCGCGCTCCTCCATTGGGGTGCTACGCACCATCGTTGCGATGATGACGACCGCGGCAACGGCAATGGTCCCGTTGCGACGCGATGAGCGTCTCTTGGGGCGAGAAGGCATGGAGAGGGAGAGGTGGGGCCGTACTGAGAAACGCTTTCTCCGCGGGAATCGGCCAGCAAATCCAGGAAATCTCGCTCTCACTCCGAGAGGGCGTCGATGCGGCGCTGCAGGAAGCGTGTCTCGGACGCGTTGTCCGTACGAACCAATGCGCACCGGTAGGCGTCCAACGCTGCGCTCGACCGGCCGAGCTGCCGCAACAGGTCGGCCCGCGTCGCGTGCAGGTACGGATACTCCTGCAGTGCCCCGCCGGACACGAGCCCCTCGACCTCCGCCAGTCCCGCCTCCGGCCCACGCGCCATCGCGACGGCGACGGCGCGGTTCAGCTCGAAGACGGGCGAGGGCTGCAGGCCGATCAGGGTGTCGTAGAGAGCTTCGATCTGGCCCCAGTCAGTGTCCTCGGTGCGACGCGCCTCGGTGTGCACGGCCGCGATCGCGGCCTGGATCTGGTACGGGCCGGGGCGACGCATCGCGAGCGCGTGTTCGAGCACACCGACGCCCTCGGCGATCGCCGCGCCGTCCCACGCCGTCCGGTCCTGGTCACCGAGCAGGACGAGTCCCCCGCCCCATCGGTGCGCGCGTCTCGACGCGAGTCGTGCAGGAGCATCAACGCGAGGAGTCCGTGCACCTCCGGCTCCGCACGCATGAGCTCGGTGAGGACGCGCCCGAGCCGGATCGCCTCGCTGCACAGATCGCGGCGCACGAGCGCATCCCCGGCGGTCGCGGCAAAGCCCTCGTTGAAGACGAGGTACACGACCCCGAGAACGGCGGGCAACCGCTCGAGCAAGAGCTCGGGTGGCGGCACCCGGTACGGAATGTCCGCTTCGCGGATCTTGCGCTTCGCGCGCACGAGTCGCTGCGCGAGCGTCGCCTCGCGCACGAGGAACGCGCGGGCGATCTCGAGCGTCCTCAGCCCGCAGAGCGTGTTCAGCGTCAGCGCGACTTGAGCGTCGTGGTGCAGCGCCGGGTGGCAGCACGTGAAGATCAAGCGCAGTCGATCGTCGTGCGGGAACGCATCCGCCTCCGCGACGATCTCGTCCCCTCCCGTTGCGCCCGCCTGTTCGAGCCGCAAGTCGTCGACCTTGTCGGCGTGAACGCGGCGCCGGCGCATGCCGTCGACGAGCCGCCGCTTGGCCACCGCTTGGATCCAGGCCGCCGGCCGTGCGGGCAGACCCTCCGCGCTCCAGCGGTCGAGCGCCACCGCCCAAGCGTCGGCGAGCGCCTCCTCCGCCGGCTCGAAGTGGCCACCACAAAACCGGATCAGGCTGGCTAGAATCGCGCCGTATTCCGCACGGAACACGGCCTCGACCGACTGCCGCGCATCGTCATCCCTGGGGATCGTCGGGCTCCCAGATCGGACGGATCTCGATCGAACCGTAGGTTGCGGACGGAATCTTCTCGGCCCACGCGATCGCCTCGTCGAGGTTCGCCACGTCGATCAAGTAGTAGCCGCCGACCTGCTCCTTCGTCTCCGCGAACGGACCATCGACCGCCTGCGCCTTGCCATCGCGCACGCGCACGGTCGTGGCGGTGCTCGTCGGCTGTAGCCGCTCGGCCGACAGCATCGCCCCGGACTTCTGCAGGTCCTCGGTGAAGGTGCCGTAGGCCCCCATCAGCTCGCCCATCTGATCCGCATCGAGCGTAGCGTAGTGGGACTCGGGACTGTTGATGAGAAGCATGTAGCGCATTCGTCGTTTCCTTCCGTAGTTCTTGTTGCCGACCTCCGGGACGGCTTCCGATCCGCCCGTCGATCGGGTGGCCGGCGATCGACAGGATTCTCGCCGATTCCTCCCGGACCGGCCCGGGTCGAATTCGAGCTTGCATTCGACGGTCCCCGCCCGGGCTCGAATTCCGCTATGCTCGGGGGCGTCGGGACTCCCGTACCGACGCTCGCACCATGCCAGGTCAACCGTCTCGCAAACGGCAGACAGGGTCTACGGGGACTCCTGCCCTCCCCGTTCTCGGCGCCCTCTCTTCCGATGCCACACGTCGGCTCCTCGCGGAGTCGGACGATGGGCACGTCCTCCGACTCCTCGAGGACGGCGACCCGATCGCGCTCCGCCCACGCTGCCGGAGCTGGCGCGCGCGCTACGCCTTCATCCTCGACGAGCGCGACCTCGTCATCTTCTCGCGCGCCCGCATCGTGCTCGACCGCGCGCTGCTCGGCGCGGACGACGACGTCGACGCCTGGCTCGACGAGCGCACCGCTCACACCGCCGAGGCTCTGATGGCCCGCGAAGAGCAGGCCGCCCGCGACGCCGAGCCCCTCGAAGACCCGCTGCGCCCCCACCTCGCGCCTCGTCGGCGTCAAGTCGGGACACGTCCGCAAGGCGGTCGTCGTCCTCAACGGCCTGGGCGAGGACGTCCGCGGCGCCTTCTACCACCTCGTCTACCGTCAACGCTCGCTCGCCGAGTACTCCAAGGAGATCGGTCAGGACCGCGCCCACACCAAGACCCTGCTGCGCCGCGCCCTGCTCGCGGTCTCGCTGATGAACGATCCGCGCTACGACCCCTTCGAGGATCAACCCGATGCCTAGCTGGATGACTCCACTGAGTGAGGAGCTGCAGGAGGTTCTCCGCGACGTGGCTCAGGATCCGCGGTCGACTTTGTTCCGGGTTAGCGGGAACGAGTTGCCCGATGAGCCGGTGAGTGAGTGGAGCGCGGGGTGGACGGTGGCGGAGCGGGAGTTGTTGCGGGTGTATCGGGAGGAGGTGGGGTTGTTGTTGCGGGATGTGATGCGGTTTGAGTTGAGACGGTCGGAGAGGGGGAGGAACTTGTTTCGGTTCCCCTCTCTTCCCCACTACGCATCGGCCACGGTGAAAGAACCGAGCCTATTGCGCCGAGCAAGCGCATACCGTGACTTGTATGGTGCCGACGATCTCCCGCCCGCCGTCAGCGACGTCATGGAGAGCCTCGCAACCGAACCTACCGGTAAGTCGCGAGTGTCACGGGTGGGGGCGGCCGCATCGAGCCTCGCCGACAACGACAGCACGGCAATCCTGCATGCTATGTGCCAGGTTTCGGAAGGGCTCTCAGACCGACAGACGATTGAGCGGCTTCGCTCAGTCGCCGAATGCTCGCAGTCGCAGTACTACAAGGCGATGGCTTGGTCGAACATTGGCCTGGTGAACGAGAGCCTCAGGCAGCCCACTGAGGCATGGCGGGCATACAGGAGAGCATCTGCACTGTGGCCGGAGGCAACGTTCTACCGAGTCTGTTGGCTGGGGAATGCCCTCCTGGCATGTGACGACTCGGCAAGCCAAGCAGCCCGCGAAGCGTTGGCCCACGATCTAGGATCTGGTTCTGTCGTGGCGAACGAGAGCATTGCCAAGCTCAAGTGGCGCTGCGACCGTTTCTATGGAGGGGGAGAGAACGACTTCGACTGGAGCGTCCGACTGAGCTCGCTGGACGCCGCTACAACGGAAACCCTCGATGAGTCTCCCTAGAGACCGCTGTTGGACTGTCCGCATCCTCGCCGCGCTCTTCATCCTCAGCTCGGCGCAGATTGCATCCGCAGGCGGCGGGACCGGCCCCCCCACCTACGCCCCCGCCAAGAAAGCACTCCCCAAACCTCCGTGCCCCTGACGTCGAACCCATGCGCGCCAAACTAGCCGGAGCGATCCTCCTCTCCGCCGTCGGAGTCCTCGCTCTCTGGCTGTCCGGCGCGTTCGAGCCGTCATCGGGCGCGAAACCCGACTCACCTGCCGGGACGACCGGGGCGCTCGCGTCCGAAGAACCGGCGAAGCCGTCCGCTGGCACACGAACCGACGACCGAGTCGCTCCCGGTGCCGGCTCCACCGATGCGCGCGAAGCCATCCGCGAGCTCGGCCGCGTGCTCGACGTGGCTGACCGTCCAGTCGCGCAGGCATACATCGTCGCCGCCCAACCAGTCGACGCGGACTTGGTCGCGCACCTGGGAGGGCCCGAACCGTCCGCGCTGCGCGCGCGCTCCTCGGTGGAGGGCACCTTCCGGCTCGACGGCTCCGACGCGGACGGCGCCGTCCTCGCGGCGCTCGCGGTCGGGCACGTCGCGCAGGCGCAGCCGGTTCGAGGTTCGTCGCCGACCTTCCGGCTCGACCCGGCGGCGCCGATCGCGTTTCGTGTCGAAGATCCGTCCGGCACGCCGATCGCCGGAGCGACCGTGCGCTACGTCGCGACGTTCGATCAGCACTTCGTCCAGCGCTCGGAGACCTCGGCGAGCGACGGGTCGGTGCTCCTTCCTGCGGTGCCGTCGACACTGCTCGTCCAGGCCGCCAAGGGCGAGCTGCTGTCGGGAGTCTGGCGCGGGAGAGCTCCCTTCGAAGGCGGTCGACAGACGCTCGTGCTCTCGGGCACGTGCTCGGCGGGCGGACGGGTGATCGCTCCGCGGACGGCCGATCTCAGCGGCGCGCGCGTCACGGTCCGCACCGAAAAGCTGCCCGCCGACATCCTCGCCACGACGGCTGTGACCGACCGAGCCACGTGGGAGATCGCCGCGATCCCGCGCACGTCGGGTCCGCTGATCTTCCGCCTCGAAGGAGCGGGCGGCACCGTCGAGGCGCGGCGCCCCGTACCTGAAAGTGGGGAGAAGATCGAGGTCGACTTCGAGGCGGTCGCGGGACACACGGTGCTCTGCGAGGCCGTCGACTCGAATCGGGCCGTGCAGTCCGGCGTCGAGCTCGCCGCGATCTGGGATCGGGACGGAGAGTGGATCCGCGCCTCCGCGGTCACGGGCGCCGACGGAATCGCGAGGATCGAGTCCGTCCCGGAGACGAGCGCTTGGATCCGCTCGTACTCCGACGAGTTCGCCGACGAGGCGTTCGGTCCGTTCAAGATCCCGGGGATGCAGCCGGACCAGCCCTTCGAGATCCGGCTGAACCGCTCCGTTCTCGTCCGCGGCCGGTGCACGTTCGACGGCAAGCCCCTCGCGGACTTCGCCGTCACGCACGGCGTCGACTGGACCGGAGTGAAGGAGCGGACGGAGTTCACGGGCAAGGAGGACGGCGAGTTCGAGCTCGAGGTCCCCGAAGGGGAAGTGTGGTTCTTCGCGTCCGCGGCGGACTACACGCAAGGACCGAGCGTGCAGCTCGACGTGCGCGCGGGTGACGACTCGCCCGTCGAGCTCGTCGTCACCAGACCCGTCGCCGCGTCGGGTCGGGTCATCGACGCCGTAACGTTCGAACCGGTCAGCAGCGCGTCGATTCAAGTCCACACCGTCCATGGCATGAGCCAGAGCGATGCGTGGGGCGCACCGGTCGCAACGAGATCCGACGGCCGGTTCGAGTCCCTTCCGCTCGCTCCGGGCCCGAACGCGATCGCGACGTCCGCACCGGGGTACGCGGTCGAGGTCTCGCGGATCGAAGGCAACTCGCCCGCAACGAGCACGGGCCTCGTCTTCGCCCTGTACAAGAAGCAGAGCCTGACGATCGTCCTGAAGGATCCGAGCACGACGAACTTCTCGAAGTTCCGGCTCGGCAACGCTGGCCGGCTCTCGTACCGCGACGCCGATGCGAATGGGCACGCGGTCTTCGAGGACGTCGGCTTCGGCGAGATGCGGCTCCGCATCCTGCATCCGTCCGGAACGGTCACCGACATCTTGGCTGTCTGCCCGCCCGGCGTGGATACCGTGAAGGAGGTCCACGTGGGAACGGAGCGGACGGTGCGCGCGAGGCTCGTCCCCCCGTCCGGCGAGGCGCTCCCGGAGAAGATGTGGATCGGGGCCAACTTCCGTGCGGCGGACGGATCGACCCCGAAGAGTCTCGCCAGCGTCGGCGCGGACGGATCGGCGGTCTTCTCGGCGATCGAGGGCGGGAAGGTGGTCTTCGAGGTCTACCGGCTCGACGGCAAGCGCTACGGCAGCTACTGGCGCGAGATCCCCGACGAGGCCGTGGTCGAGCTCGAGCTGCCGCTGGAGGACCAGCCGCGCACGCTGCGCGTAGTCGATGCGGCGGACGAACCCGTCGCGAGCGCCTACGTCGAGCTCGGCAAGCCGGGCGACTCGACCGGTTTCGTCCAGTACTGGCGCGTCGACTCGGCGGGGCAGACCTCGATCGCTGCGACGGAAGCCGATTCGCTCGAAGTCCGCGTCTACGAGCCGGGCCTCTTCTGGGCGCGCACGCAGACGATCGACCTCGAGACCGCGCAGGATCCGATCGTCGTGCGCGTCGACCCCACGAGCTCGCTCCGCGCGCGCGTCCTGGAGCGCGAGTCCGCGCGCAGCGGGGTCCTGATCAACGTGCACGAGAGCGACTCCGGCCCCTTCATCACCGAAGTGACGTCGGTCGCGGGCGGCCTGATCACCCTCGACCGGGTGTCTCCGGGCGGCTACACGCTCGCCGTGGCGAGCCCCGGCTACTGGCCGTCGAAGCATGCGATCCAAGCCCGAGTCGACGCGCCCGAAGTCCCCATCCAGGTCCGCCGCATCGCCTCCGCGCGCATCGAGGTCACGCGAGCCGGCGTCGCCGTCCCGCAGGCGACCGTGTCCCTGCGCTCGGTCGAGCTCGACACCGACGTGAGCGAGTGGGTCCAGGAAGGACGCGCGCGGACCGGCGAGAGCGGGTGGACGACCGACCAGCAGGGTCACGTCACGGTGCAGAAGATCCCCGACGGCGCCTACGCGTGGACGGTTCGGTTCCCCGACGGCGAGACGATGACTGGACAACAGACCCTGCAGCCGGCAGCCGTCACGACGATCCGTGTCGCGCGGCCTTAGACACCGGTTTCGGCTCTGCCAAGGTCGTGTTCGAGCGCCTCGAAAGGCATGTGGGATGACCTAAAAGGGTGGGATGAACCGCTCCGCTTGGAATCTGCCGCTCGGGACCCTGTGCGGCATTCGGGTCACCGTTCACGGCTCCTTCCTGATCCTTCTCGCCGTCGTCGGCGTGGTGCAGTGGGTCTCGAGCGGGAGCTTCGTCGCCGCGTCGCTCGGTCTCGCTTCGATCCTCGTGATCTTCGGCTGCGTGTTGCTGCACGAGCTCGGACACGCGCTCGCGGCGCGCCGGTACGGGATCGGAACGCGCAGCATCACGCTCCTGCCGATCGGTGGCGTCGCGCAACTCGAACGAATGCCCGAGGATCCACGGCAAGAGCTCGTCGTCGCGCTGGCGGGTCCGGCGGTCAACCTCGTGATCGCGGCGGCGGCATTCGGACTCCTTCAGCTCGCCGCGCTCACGGGGTCAGCACTCCTCGCGCCGGCGCTCTCGTTCCTCGTCATCGCGAACGTGATCCTGTTCGCGTTCAATCTGTTGCCGGCGTTCCCGATGGACGGCGGGCGCGTCCTGCGCGCCGGACTCGCGCTGCGACTCGGCGGCGCGCGCGCGACCGAGATCGCGGCGAGCACGGGCAAGCTGATGGCGGTCGCTTTCGCCGTACTGGGTTTTCTGTACAACCCGATGCTGGTGCTCATCGCGCTCTTCGTCTGGTTCGGAGCGAGCCAGGAAGCGCTGTGGACACGCACCCGGGCGTCGCTCGACGGGATGACGGCGAGCGATGCGATGACGCGCGACTTCCACGCAGTCGACGCACGCGCCCCGCTGCGCTACGCCGCGGAAGTCATGCTCGGCTCGCAGCAGAAGGACTACCCGGTGCTCGACGACGGGCGCATCGTCGGCGTGCTCCTGCGCGCGGACGTCCTGCGCGCGCTCTCCGCCCGGGACGCGCGGCTCGTCAGCGACGTCATGCGCTCCGGCGCCCCCGCAGCGCGGACCAATGAGCCGCTCGGAGAGGTCTACCGCCGCCTGATCGGCGGTCCGCTCCCCGCGCTACCGGTCGTCGACGGCCCGCACATCGTCGGCTGGATCACGCGCGAGGGCATCAACGAGTACGTCGCCCTGCGCCGCAGGTTGGGCGCCGCCTGAAGTCGAAGCCGAGTACGGTGGGGCTCAATGCCCCCGGTACCCGCATTCGAACAGCTCCTTGCTGCAGGCACTGTCTCGGCCGGCGTTGCGCTCGTGGCGGGACTCGTCGCGGCGGCCGCGTTGACGCGCGCGGGCGGGCTTCCGTCCGACCCGCACGACCTTCCCCCCGCTCTGCACTCGGCCTGGTTGCCGGTGCATGTCATCGCCATCGTCATGGGGGCGAAGTGCTCGGGCTCGTCTCAGGTGAGATCTGGGCGCGAGACGCGCGGTCGAGCTACTGGAGCTGGGATGCACGCGAGACCACGGCATTGGTCGCATGGATCGTCTTGTTCGCGCATGGACTGCAGACCCAGCGAGCACCCGCGCGAGGCTCACTCGTCGCGGACGCGCTGCTCGTACTGGCCAGCACGTTGTTCGGATATCTGCCGAATGCGCAGAAGAGCATCCACCGCAGCTCCCGCTCGAGCTCCTCCAGACCCGCGATCCATTCGCCGTGCGAGCCTGCATCGGACTCGGTCTCAGTGAATGACGCGGTACGTCAAGCACACGCAGTCGTTCGCCATCGGCTTGCACTCCGTGAGCGCGAGCTCGATCGGTCGCTTCAGGCTACCGAACAACGGCACGCCGGATCCGAGCAGGAGCGGATGGATGTTGACCCCGACCTCGTCGATCAGGTCCGCCTCGAAGAGCGAGCGCGCGAGCACGGCTCCGCCGAGGACGCAGATGTCCTGCCCGTCGCCGTTCTTCAAGTCGCGCACGAACGGCTCGGCGTCGCCGTTCACGATTTCGACGTCGCCCTCGACTCGAGGCTCCAGCGTGCGCGTGAAGACGTACCCGCGCGTGTGCGGTCCGGCGCCACTGCCACCACCGGTGACCTCGAACGTCTTGCGCCCCATCAGCACCGTGTCGACCGACTGCCAGTACGTCTGCATCAGCGTATTGACATCTTCGCTCCAGCGCAGCCAATCGACGCTGCCGTCCGGACCCGCGATGAAGTTGTCGAGGCTATTGGCGACTCCAAAGACGACTTTGCGCATGCGCTCCATGCTAGCGATGACCCGACGACACCGCGCTACAACAAGACCGTGTATGGTGGGGTTGTCCCCTACTCTCAACGACTACGCTCTCCATGCTGCACGCCTCCCTCGTGACCCTCGCCCTCGCTTCGCTCCCCACTCAGGACGCAGCCACCGACTTGAGCACCGAGCTCGCACGCTGGCGCGAACGCAGCAGCGCGGGGTGGCGCGTGCACGTCGATGAGTCGTCGGGGTACGCCGAAATGCTATTCGGTGCGAGCGCGCGCGGTCCGTGGGCTCCGGGGATCGAGGCCGAGTGGGTGGAGCTGGCGCGCCATTTCGTGCGCGAGACCGCCGGCTTGCACGGGATCGCGGAAGCGGACCTGACGCGGCCACGCGTCGTCCACCTGCCGCTCGGCATGGCGAACGGGAGCGACAAAGTGACCGTTCGCCTGCACCAGGAGATCGGTGGGGTGCCCGTCGAAAACGGAGCCGTCAACGCGTTGTTCGATACGGGCGGCCGGCTGCTCTCGCTGCACTCGACCGCGGCGCCGCGCGCGTCCGCGATCGGGATCGCACCGGGAACGAGCGCCGCATTCGTGCGGGAATCCGCCGCACGGCGCTTCGTCCAGGACGAGCGCGTCCAGGCCAGCCGGATCTCCGAAGCGGAGCTCGTCGTGGCACGGCTCGAGTCGGGCCCCCTGCTCGCCTGGCAGGTCGAGGTCGCGTACGAGGCGCCCGACGAAGAGCCACGTGGCTGGCGCTACACCTTCGACGCGCGTTCGGGTGTGCTCGTCCGCCAGGAGTCCACGGTTCACTACTTCGACGTGACGGGCAAGGTCCAGACCATGGCCTCGCCCGGCTCGCTCCCGGACATCCCGATAAACCTGCCGGTCGCACTCGACGCCGGCTACGTACGGTTGACGAGCTAGGCGGGGACCGTGTTCACCGATCGCGACGGCAACTTCACGTTCCCCGGAGTCAACACGCCGCTCAACATCACCTCGCGCTACTTCGGTACGTTCAACGACGTCAACAACAGCGCGGGCTCGGACTATGCGATCACGTTCCAGAACGTGCAGCCGAACCAGCCCAACACGCTACTGATGAACCCGGCGCCGAACGAGCTCATCACCGCTCAAGCGAACGGCTACCTACACATCGGCTCATTGCGCGACTTCATCCGCGACACGATCCCGGGCGACGCGACCGCGGACTTCCGCGCGTCCTCGAACGTCAGCCTCAACGGCTCGTGCAACGCGTTCTACACCGGGGGCTCGGTGAACTACTACCGCTCGAACCTCGGCTGCGCGAACATGGCGTTCACGACCCTGATCGGGCACGAGTTCGGGCACTGGCTCAACGACCTGTACGGCACGGGCAACGGATCGGACGGGATGGGCGAGGGCAACGCGGACGTGTTCGCGATGTACGCCTTCGACACACCGGTCGTCGGCGAGGAGTACCGGACCAACGGCTCATTCATCCGTTCGGCCGACAACACACGCTTCTTCTGCGGCGACGCGTCGCCGAACTGCCACGGCGGCGTGCACTCGAGCGGGGAAGCGTGGATGGGAGCGGCTTGGAAGGTTCGCCGCCAGCTGAACGACGCACACGGAGGCGCACTCGGGGACGCGACGGCGAACGGGCTCTTCTTGGGCTGGATGAACGCGTACAACCAATCCCAGATCCGGTCGATCATCGAGACGCAGTGGCTGACGCTCGACGACGACGACGGCAACCTCTCGAACGGCACCCCGAACTTCACCGAGATCGACGCGGGCTTCCGCGAGCACGGGTTCCCTGGGGTCGACGTGGACTTCGTCGACATCTCCAACGTCACCCAGATCGCCGACACGACCGATGAGGCCGGGCCCTACGTCGTCTTCGCAGGCGCCGTGGCGCAGATCGCGCCGGTCGTCACGGGCGCCGAGATCTTCTACAGCGTCAGCGGCGGCCCGTTCGACTCCGTCCCGATGACGGCGGTCGGGGGCGATACGTTCCGCGGCGAGATTCCCGGGCAGACGTCGCCCACGACGGTCCGCTACTACATCGCGGCGACCGACGCCGCCGGCGACGGCAACGTGTTCCCGAGGGGCGCGCCGCGCGAGACGCTCGAGTTCGCGGTCGGCGTCGTCACGACGTTCCTGTCGACACAGTTCGAGGGCCCCGACAACGAGGGCTGGACCGTCGGCAGCGCGGGCGACACGGCCTTCGACGGCCTGTGGGTGCGCGGCGACCCGAACGGCACGTTGGCGCAGCCCGAGGACGACCACACGCCGGGTTCGGGGTCGACGTGCTGGTTCACCGGACAAGGCACGCCGGGCGGGTCGAACAACGCGGACGACGTCGACGGCGGGGCGACGAGCCTCGTGTCGCCCCTGTTCGATGCGACCTTCCTCGAGAACGCCGAGATCGTCTACTGGCGCTGGTTCTCTGCTTCCTCGGACGTGTTCCGCGTCGACCTCTCGAACGACGGCGGGCAGACGTGGACCGAGGTCGAGTCGCTCGGCGCGGGCAACGCGACTTGGGTGCGAGCCAGCTTCAGGCTACTGGACTACCTACCCCAGACGCAGACGATGCGCGTGCGCTTCGTCTGTGCCGACTTGACGGCGAACGAGCTCGTCGAGGGGGCGATCGACGATGTCGTCGGCCGCGACGTTCGGTCGGTGTGCGCACCGCCGAGCCAGATCTGCGCGACGTCGCCCAACTCCGCGGGCGCGGGTGCGCAGCTCTTCTTCATCGGCTCGCAGAGCGTGTCCGCCAACGACGTGAGCCTGTTCTCGTTCGGCGCTCCGCAGTTCCAGTTCGGCTGTTCCTCTACGGCATGAACGCCACGAGCGTCCCGCTCGGAGAGGGCACACTCTGCGTCGGCTCGCCGTTCATCCGCTTGCCCGTCGTGCAAACCGACGTATTGGGATCGGCCTCGTACGTGCTCGACCTCACCGATCCGCTGTTCCCGTCGGCGGAAATCACGCCGGGTACGACCTGGAACTTCCAGTTCTGGTACCGCGACGTGGCCGGCGGGCCGGCCGGCTTCAACCTGTCGGACGCGGTCGGGGTGCAGTTCTGCGAATAGTCGCTACTCGCCGAAGAAAGTGAGCTTCTTGCGCTCGCCAGCGCGCTCGATCGTGATCTCGAACGAGCCCGTTGTGCGCAGAGCATCCAGGAGTGCCTTCTGCGAGAAAGGCTCGCCGCCGACCTCGATCAGCTCGTCGCCGACGAGCAGTCCGGCGGTCTCTGCGGCGGAGCCGGGCACGACCATCGTCGCGCTGAAGCCGGCTCCGCCGCGAGCCGCCATCTGCATCCCCAGCCGGCGCGGCGCGCCGGCACGCACGGGCTGATCTCCGTCCGGTCGCGCGAAGCGCACGCGGCCCCCGCTCTGGTCGAACGTGACTGCGAACTGCGAGAGGATCTCGTGGCCGACGTTGACGACCGGCAGCGTCTCGTCGAAGTTCACCATCGGCGAAGCGATGACCTGGTCGCCGAGCATCAGCGCTGCGTCGATCCGCGCGCTCGTGAACTCGAATGGTCCGCTCGCGCGCCGCCCGGCACCCTTCGACCGTGTCCCTTCGACGATCGGCAGCCGCTCCAGCCACGTGGCCGGCAGAATGAGCGAACCTGAGTTGCCCGCGTCGAGATGAGCCTGCATCGGAAAGCCTCCGACCTCGATCGGGATCGATGGCGTGCCGCCCACCTTCAGCGCGAGCACCTCGGCCCCATCCGGCTCGGGCAGGTGGCCGGGCCGAATCTCGACCTGCGCGCCCGGGTAGTCGAGCGTCACCAGGCAGTCCGCGAACGTCGGGAAGCCGAGCACGCCGCGGATCCCGTCCATCGACACGAGTCCGCCGCGCCAGCCGACAGCCTCGACTCCCGTGAAGCTCGCGCCTCCGATGCGGACGGTGTCGACCGTCAGCTCGTCGACCTCCTCGGCCCTCGGGTTCGACGGATCGCCGATTCGGCGCGTGCCCGTCGCCGTGAGGCCGAGCTCCTCCACGAGGTCCTCGTTGAGGACCGTGACGCCCGCGCCGGTGTCGAGGATCATGCGATAGGGCCCCTTGCCGTTCAGCTCGACGTCGATCACGACCCAGTTGAAGCCCTCGATCATCGGAAGGCGCGTCACGCCGCTCACTTCCGTGCCCTCCGGCGCGCGCGGCCTGCCCCGCTCGTCGACGGGGACGTAGCGGTACTCGGATGCGAGCCACGTGGTGCCCTCTGCATCGGTCTTGAACAGCTCCTTGCGAAACCCGCTCTCCTCGTCGAACCCGAACTCCCAGTGTTGCGCCGCAAAGCCCTCGGGGCGGGCCCGCTCGTCGTCGCGCAGGACGATGCGCTCGCGCTGGGCGTCCCACGCGCCGGTGAGCCAGGTCGTGCGCGGGTGGAAGGCGTCAATCTGCGTCAGCTCGTAGCGCTTCGCCTTCGGCATCCACGCGATCCACGCGTCGCCTTCGACGAGCTGGCCAGCAGTTTCGAGCTCGAAGTGCTCGTGCACGAAGCGATCTCCGTGGCTGCGCGTCCACGTCGCGCTGCCGTGCGCGGGCAACGGATCGGCGCCAGGCGCCGGCCAAACGCGGGCCTCGATCGCAAACTCGCCCACCAACTGCTCGAGCCGTGCGTCCGAGTCGTCCTGGGCGATGGCTGGAGCGGCAAGAAGCAGAAGTGTGAGGCTGGGGTAGACGTTCATGAGTGATCTCCTGTCGGTTGTCCCCACGCTACGGCGAGATGTGCCGTGCATTCGCCACCATTTTGGATTATTGTTTTTTTCAAACGCCCATGCCCACCCAAAGCCGCTCCCACACCGTCGATTCCACCACCGAGCTGCGCGCCCTCGCCTCGCCCGCGCGCCAGGAGTTCCTCGCGGGCCTCCACGCCCTACAGCCCTGCACGATGGGCGAGCTCGGTGAGCACCTCGGCCGGTTGCCGGTCTCGCTCTACTACCATCTGCGCAAGCTCGAAGCGGTCGGCCTGGTGATCGAGCACGGCAAGCGCGCGACGGACAACGGGACGGAGACCCTGTACGCGCTGCGAGCGAAGCAGGTCCGTGTCGACCCCGCGCAGCGGACCGGCGCGAACCTCGAGGCACTGCGCAAGATCGGTGCGGGGATATTTCGCTTCGCGACGCGACTGCACGATGCGGCGGTCGCACAGCGGCCGAACCGCCAGTGGCGACGGCGCGAACACATCCTGAGCCAACGCACGCTCCAGCTCGATGCTCGCGGCCTGGAGCGGCTGAACGGGAAGATCGCGGAGCTCCTCGATCTCTTGGAGGAGCCATGCGAGGGGGATGGCACGTTCTACACGGTGACCCTACACCTGGCGCCGAATCACGTGCGCGGACCGCGGACCTGATCCATCACGTGCGCTGCGACCAGGCTTGGGCGGCGAGGGCGCAGGCCCCCGGAACGCATCCGACTTTCCGCCAATTCCGCTGGCCCGGGCCTGTACGCTCGTTCGACCCCGACCACGGAACCCAGCATGACTCGATCCACGCTCCACACGCTCCTCTTCGCCGCCTTGTCCTGCGCGCACGCAGCCGCCCAGCGCCCCGCGGACGCAATGCCCACGGACAAGACGCGCCCCAACATCCTCTGGATCTACGTCGAGGACACGAACGACTGGATGTCCTGCTACGGCGACGAAGTGATCGAGACGCCGCACATCGACGCCTTGGCCGAGCATGGAACGCTTTTCGAGCGCGCGTACATGCCGGCGGGTGTGTGCAGTCCGACGCGCTCGGCGATCATCACGGGCATGCACCAGACGACGATCGGCGCGCACAACCACTACAGCTCGTTCCAGAAGTGGCGCGGCATGACGATGGACGTGTGGGACCCGAACTACCTCGGCGTGCGCACGATCCCCGAGATCATGCGCATGGCCGGGTACGACACCTTCAACGAAGGCAAGCTGCACTACAACTTCGTCCACGACCTCGACCAGCTCTACGATCACCACACGTCGCGGATGGAGTTCAAAGATGCCGAGGAGGGCTCGTGCTGGAACGCGCCGAACGTCGGGCGTCCGTTCTTCGGGCAGATCCAACTGAAGGGCGGCAAGGCGCGGGCCAAAAAGAGGGTCGAGCGCGACAAGGTGCCCGTTCCCCCGTACTACCCCGACCACGCCGACATCCGCGAGGACATCGCGAACCACTACGACACGATCCTGAAGCTCGACGCAACCGTCGGCCGGATCGTGTCGGCGCTGAAACGGGACGGGCTCTACGAGAACACGGTGATCTTCTTCTTCTCCGATCACGGTATGCGCCTGATGCGGCACAAGCAGTTCTTGTACGAGGGAGGCATCCGCGTGCCGTTCGTTCTGGCCGGTCCCGGCGTTCCCGCGGGCGCTGTGCGCGACGACATCGTCAGCGGCATCGACATCAGCGCAACGACCCTCGGCCTAGGCGGCGTCAACATCCCCTCCCACATGCAGGGCCGCGACTTCCTCGCGCCGGGCTACGCGCGCGACCACTTCGTCGCGGCGCGCGACCGCTGCGACTACACGATCGACCGCATCCGCGCGGTGGTGACGCAGCGCTACAAGTACATCCGCAACTTCATGACCGACCGTCCGTACCTGCAGCCGCAGTATCGCGACGGCCGCAGGCCCCTCGAGACGTACCGCAAGCTGTTCGCGAAGGGCAAGCTCAACGAAGTCCAGGCCGCCTTCGCCGCCCCGCATCGGCCGGCGGAGGAGCTCTACGACCTGGACAGCGATCCCCACGAGACCGTCAATCTCGTGCACGACCCGCTCCACGCCCAGGCGCTCGGCGAGATGCGCACGCTCCTCGACCGCTGGATCGTCGATACGGACGACCAGGGGCGCTTCCCCGAGTCGGACGAGGCGCTGCGGGCGGCCCTGCAGCGTTGGGGCGAAAAGGCCGTCAACAAGGAGTACGACCGCGTCCGATGAGGTGTTTGGCAGCCCGGCAGCGTCCAAGCTAGACTGCGCGGCTCTAGTCCCCGGAACGCAACCACCGCCATGACCCTCTCCCGCCTCGCCCTCCTGCTCCCTTTCGCTTTTTCGCCCGCCGCGTCGGCCTCCGACGACGAGGCCAAATGGCGCGACGACGAGGCAGGCATCCTCGAGAACCACATCCAGCTCACGTCGTCGGACCGGTTCCGCAAGGCGGGCGAGTGCTACTTCTCGCCGGACGGCAAGCAGATCATCTTCCAGGCGATCGAGAAGAAGGCGAACGAGGCGGACGAGGAGCGCTTCTACCAGATGTACGTCGCCGACCTCGTCTTCGACGGCGGGCGCGTCGTCGGCACCGACAAGGTCCTGCGGCTCAGCCCCGAAGGCTCGTCGAACACGTGCGGCTGGTTCCACCCGACCGAACGGGGCGTCGTGATCTTCGGCTCGACCGTCGGGCCGCCGTCCAAACCGGACAAGGCCGGCTACCAGCGCGAGTCGAGCCGCTACTCGTGGCAGTTCCCCCAAGAGATGGACATCGTGCGCTGCGAGCTCGCGCGCGCGGACGGCACGGCCGCGACGCTCGAGCACCTGATCGCCGACCCCAAGGCGTACCTCGCCGAGTGCGTGATCGGACCTGGCGGCCGCTTCATCGTCTACTGCGAGCACAGGGTCGCCGAGGGAGCGAGCGGCGGCGACCTCCTCCTCATGGACCTGGAGACCAAGCGCACGGTGCCCGTCGCCGGCGGCAGCGGCTACGACGGTGGCCCCTTCTTCTCGCCCGACGGCAAGCGCATCTGCTACCGCTCCGACCGGCGCGGCAACGACCTCTTGCAGCTGTTCGTGTCCGAGCTCGCGTTCGACCAGGCGGGGAACGTGCTGGGCGTCGAGCGCGAGTTCCAGCTCACCGACAACGTGCACGTCAACTGGGCACCGTACTGGCACCCGAGCGGCCGCTTCCTCGCGTACGCGACCTCCGAGATTGGCCACGACAACTACGAGGTCTTCATCATCGACGCCGACCCCGGCACCGATGGCGGCCCGGTGAAGTACGGAACGCGCCGGCGCCGCGTCACGCACGCGCCGAAGTTCGACGGGCTGCCGGTCTTCACGACCGACGGCAAGCTCATGATGTGGACGAGTCAGCGCGGCGCGGACCGCTCGTCGCAGGTGTGGCTCGCGGACTTCGTGATGCCCCTCGACCGCGGTGAGGCCGCACCCGCCGAGCCCAAGGAGGCGGAGCCGGAGCGCATGCAGGCCGAGGACCCGGCGACGGGACTGATCTACCTCTACAACCCCAAGACGCACGAGCTCTCGGTCTACGACCCCAAGACCCACAAGGAGCGGGCGCCGAAGGACAAGGACGAGATCGACCTCGCAATGAAGCTGTTCCGCGGGGGCGGCGAGGACCGGTAGTTCACGAGCTACACGGCCTGTTCCTCTGGCCGCGAACGTACGAGCGAGCCGCGAGCGATGCCCAAGCAGATCCCGAGGGTCATGAATGCAGGGGCGAACGGCGAAGTCCACGAGCTCGGCGAACCCGTACTCGTCGAGCAGCGCCCGAGCTGCACGCATTGGCCGGAGCGCCGCGGAGCTCGGCGAGCCGCGTCGACCTGGCCGCGGCGGTCGGGATGACTCCGTCGGGGGTGACGCGCGCGTTGCGGCCGCTCGAGAAGCTGCACATCGTCGAAACCGTGCGCGCCGAGCGGGACGCACGGCTCGCGCTCGCGCGACTGACGGACGCGGGTCGCGAGATCGTCGAGGACGCGTCCCGGATCATCGACGACGTGGTGCGCTCGGTCCTCGGCAACGGCGAGAAGCAGGCTTCGGTGAGCGATCTGGTGGAACAGCTCGTGTAGTACTGCTGATTCCTACCGGCGCGGCCACTCCGTGTGCACCTTCTCGCCCGGCCGGTCGACGCGCTCGTAAGTGTGGCTGCCGAAGTAGTCGCGCTGGGCCTGGATCAGGTTCGCGCTTCCGCGTGCGGTCGTCAGCGTGTCGAACCACGTGAGCGACGCCGTCAAACCGGGCGCCGGAATGCCGGCTGCGGCGGCGGCTGACACGACACGGCGCCACGCCGGCAGGCGGGCGCTCAGCTCCTCGGTGAAAGCGAACGCGAGCAGGTCGGGCGGCGGGTCGCTGCGGAAGGCATCCATCACGCGCTCGAGAAGACGCGCACGAATGATGCAGCCGGCGGTCCAAATGCGCGCGACCTCGGCGAAGTCGGTGCCATAGCCGTGCGCCTCGTTCGCAGCCGCGAGCAGCGCGAAGCCCTGCGTGTAGCTGGCGATCTTGGACGCGTACAGCGCCTCTTCGAGGTCGCGCGCCGTGACGCCGGCGAGCGGGCGCGCGCCCGCGGCAAAACGCTCCTGCGCCTGCTCGCGCAGACGCTTGCCCGCACTCAGAACGCGCGCGTCGACCGCGGCGCCAATCGTGGGGATCGCGACGCCGAGCTCGACGGCCGCGCGCGCCGTCCAGGCTCCAGTGCCCTTCTGGCCCGCCTGGTCGAGGATCGCGTCGACGAGGAGCGTGTCGCCCGAGCCTTCGGGATCGAACGTCCGCAAGACGTCGGCGGTGATCTCGATCAGGAAGCTGTCGAGCTCGCCCTCGTTCCAGCGCTCGAAGGTCGCCGCCACCTCGGCGTCCGGCAGGGCGAGCCCGCCGCGCAACAGGACACGGGTCTCGGCGATCAGCTGCATGTCGCCGTACTCGATGCCGTTGTGGACCATCTTGACGAAGTGGCCGGCCGAACCCTTGCCGCAGTAGGTGACGCACGGGCCGAGCTCGCTCTTGGCCGCGATCTCCTCCAACACCGGCTGCAGCCGCTCCCACGCCTCGACGTCGCCGCCGGGCATGATCGAGGGGCCGAGCAGGGCGCCCTCCGCGCCGCCGGAAACACCCATCCCGACGAACCGCCACGGCCGCGCTGCGGCGCGCTCGATGCGGCGCTCGGTCTCGGCGTAGTGGCTGTTGCCGGCGTCGACGACGACGTCATCCTCCTCGAGCAGCGGATCGAGCGCATCGAGCACACCGTCGACCGGCGCGCCGGCGGGGACCAGGACGACGATGCGTCGCGGTCGTTCGAGGCCGCCGACGAGCGTGGCCCAGTCGCGGGCGATCGTCAGGTTGGCCTCGGGGTGCTCCGCCACGAGCCGCGCACCGGTCTCCGGGTTCAGGTCGAACCCGAGCACGCGCCGGCCGCGGCTCGCGAAGTTGCGCGCGAGGTTCGCGCCCATGACGCCCAGGCCGACGACGGCGACTTCGCAATGCTCACTCATGAGTTCTCCGATAGATCGAGGTCCGTGACGACGACGAGTCCGGGCAGGCCACAAGCCGGCAGCGCAGGATCCTTCGCACGCAGCCGAACCAGGGCGTCGCGCTTCTCCTCACCCGCGACGACGACCAGCGTGATCCGTGCCGTGTTCAGGACGGCCCGCGTCAACGTGATGCGGTCCGGCGGTGGCTTGGGGCTGTCGGCGACGTGCGCGACGAGCTCACTCGGCCAGTCGCGGCCGACGAACAAGGACGCGACGTGTCCGTCGCCCCCCATGCCGAGCAGGGTGACGTCGAGGCCGCCGGCGAAGCGCTCGTCCAAGTCGGCCGCGACGCGCGCGACGGCGTCCGGCGGCGTCTCGCCGTCCAGGAACAACGGCAGCTCGTATCCAGGCGCGGGCTCGAAGGGCTGCGCGCCGCGGTTCGAGTCCGGTGATGCCTTTGGCACGCAGCGCTCGTCGACCCACGTCAGCGCGAGGCGTCCGAAGTCGAAGCCGCGCCCGCGCAAGAGCGCGAACGCCAGCGGGACAGCCTCGGCGGCCGAGCCGCCCGGGAGCGCGAGGCGCGCACGCCCGCGCTCCTCCGCGATCTCTTCCACGACGTCCGCGAGGATCTCCGCGGCCACCGAGAACGGATCGTCCGTGCGCACGAACGCTTCAGACACCCCAGCCCCCCTCGCACCCGTAGAACAGGTCGTCTGCCGCGCTCGGCCCCCACGATCCGGCTGCGTACTCGTGCATCGGTGCGCCGGCGGCGTCCCAGCCACCGCGCAGCTCGTCGGCGAACCGCCAGCTCGCGTCGATCTCGTCCGAACGCAGGAACAGCGTCTGGTCGCCCAGCAGCGCGTCGAGCAAGAGCCGCTCGTAGGCGGGCGCCGTCGTCTCTCCGAACTGGTCCCTGTAGTCGAACGACAGCTCCGCCGGCGTCATCTGCATCACGTTCCCGGGGCGCTTGACGCCGAACGAGAGCCCGATCGCCTCTCGCGGCTGCAGCGTCAGCGTCAGCACGTTGGGACGCACTTGGCACAGGTTCCCCGCCTCGAGCTGGGCGCGGAAGTCGGGCTCGCTCATGCCCTCGGGCCGGTTGAATAGCTGCAGCGGCGCGGTGCGGAACTGGATGCGGACCTCGGTGTTCTTGCGCGGCAGCCGCTTGCCGTGGCGCAACAGGAACGGCACACCGCTCCAGCGCCACGTCGCGACCTCCGCGCGCGCGGCGACGTAGGTCTCGGTCATCGAGTCCGTGGCGACGCCCTCCTCCTCCAGGTAGCCGCGCGTGTCCCCGCGCGCCGTATAGCGTGCGCGCACCGAGTTGTGTCCCACGTCGTGCAGGTGCAGGCCGCGCAGGACAGCGACCTTCTGGTTGCGGATCGACTCGGCGGCTAGCGTTGCGGGCGGCTCCATCGCGATCAACGCCAAGATCTGCAGCATGTGGTTCTGCAGCATGTCGCGCACGGCCCCGGTCGTGTCGTAGTAGCCGGCGCGACCGCCAAGCCCCAACTCCTCCGCGACGGTGATCTGCACGAGCTCGACGTGGTGGCGACTCCACAGCGGATCGAAGATCGCGTTGTGGAACCGGAAGCCGAGCAGGTTCTGCACGGTCTCCTTCCCCAGGTAGTGGTCGATGCGGTAGAGCTGCTCCTCGTCGATGAACTTGTGCAGCTCGGCGTTGAGCCGGCGCGCGCTCGCGAGGTCATGCCCGAAGGGTTTCTCGACAACGACGCGCTGCCAGTGGCTCTCGTCGACACCGCGGCACAAGAGGCCCGACTGGCACAAGGCCTCGACGGTCGAACCGAAGAGCTCGGGCTTCAGCGCCAGGTAGAACAGCCGGCCACCCGCGCCGGCGCGCTCGCGCAGCGCCTCGACCTGGCCCGCCTCGGACAGGTCGACCGACTGGTAGCCGATACGCGGCGCGAGCGTGTCGAACCCGTCGAGCAGCTCGTCGGGCATGCGCGCGCGGAGCTCGGCTCGAAAGATCTCGTCGGTCTTCGGGCTCCGCGAGAGGCCAAGCACGGAGAACTCGCGTCCCTGACGGGCGAGGCTCGCCAGGGCAGGAATCAACTTGCGGGCGGTGAGATCACCGCTCGCACCGAGAATGAAAAACTGCGGCGGAGGAGTCATGGAGGGCGGCGTACGAGGCGGCGCGCGAACCGTGACTCGGCCCGATCGGGGGCGGCGCCTACCCGCGCGGGTCTACCACCTCCATCGGCGTGCTACCAGGGATCCCCGACCGCCGCGTGGATTTCCGGGACCCGTTTCCTGCTCCTCGTCCGGTTCGACCCCGAATTGGGCCATCGACGTGCGCGCCTTCCTCCGTCGCGCGCTCGTATTCTTGAAGGATCGGGCCCATCCTTGCGCTGAAGTTGGGAGAGTAGCGAGCCGCATGGAGCCCGATCCCGAGAACTCCGGACCGCCCGTCAAGGAGGGACTCGCCCGCTACTGCCTGCTCGCGCTCGGCAGCCTCTTCGCGGTGCTCGGCTCGTTGGGCGCGTTCCTGCCGGTGCTTCCCACGACGCCGTTCCTCTTGTTGGCCGCCGCATGCTTCGCGCGCTCGTCGCCCGCCTTCCACCAGAGGCTACTCGCCAACCGCATCTTCGGGCCCTACATCGCCCAGTGGCAACGCGACCACACGATCCCGTGCGACGCCAAGCGCAAGGCGTACACAGTCGTCGTGTTGACGTTCACGCTCTCGATCTGGTTCGTCGGCGCGGCGTGGCTGCGCGGCCTGCTCGCGGGGATCGGAGTCTCACTGCTCGTACTCCTCGCGCGCCTGCCGACCTCTAGCTCGAGCGTCGAGTAGGCTGGCACCGGGCTCTCGCTCGTCTGAAGCCACTCGCCACGCGCGCGAGCCTGACGGCCGCCGTCGAGGTCGTGGACGCCGCGGAAGTGCGCCGTCACCTGGAAGCCGGAGCGGAGGTCGACGAGCGCGTCGACCTCCTTCGCGTACAGGGGCTCACCCCGCTGCTCTTCGCCGTCGCCAGCGGCGACCCGGAGATCGTCGAGCTCCTGATCGCGGCGGGCGCCGACGTGAACGCCGCCGACTCTGAGGGCACGACTCCGCTGGTGCGCGCCCAGGGCAAGGGCTTCGACGAGGTCGCAGCGGTCCTGGTCGCGAACGGCGCGGAATGACGCCAGGACTCAGAGAAACGGATAGCCCCGCGCCGATTCGGGGTGATACCCCTTCGCGCCGACCGCGCGCGCGAGCTCGCTGCGTGGTTCGTCGCCCGCCGCGAGCCTGTCGAGCACGTGGGCGAAGTCGTAGCGCGGCTGCCAGCCGAGCTCGGCGCGCGCCTTCGCGTTGACGTAGACGCGCTCGATCTCCGGGAACATCGTCCAGTCGCGGCGCGCGTACTCGGCCGCGTAGCCGGGGAACCGCCGCGCGACGACGCGCGGAGCGTCTTCGCGCAAGCCGGAGAGATCGTCAGGGGTGAACGGCGTCGTGGCGCTGATGATGTAGCGGCCGAAGCCGATCGTCGGCGCGCGCTCCGCGGCGAGCAGGTGCGCCTCCACCGCGTCCTCGATCTCGACGCGCCGATAGAGGTACTCGTTGGCCTTGACGTTCGCGTCGGCGAAGAGGTCCCGAACCTGCGCGCGGTCGTCTTCCTCGGGGAAGAAGCGCGACGTGCGCAGCACGATGCAGGGCAGCCCCAGGTCCTGGCGAGAGAGCTGGCAGAGCTCCTCGGCTGCCTTCTTGGTCACGCCGTAGATGTTCTTGGGTACCGGCTCGACGTCCTCGGTGATCCACGCCGCGGGCACGCCGCCCGCGGGCACGAGCGCGTGCCCGAAGACGCTCGTCGTGCTCGTGAAGACGAAGCTGCGCACACCGGCCGCGGCCGATTCCTCCAGGAGCGCCAGCGTGCCGCTGATGTTCGTCTCTACGAACGCCTCGCGGCTGTGGCTCTCGACGTGGGGCTTGTGCAACGTGGCCGTGTGCAGGACCGTCTCGACCCCGTCGAGCGCGCGCCGCACGCAATCGCGGTCGGCGACGGAGCCGATGATCGACGTGAAGGGCGACTCGATGCGGTCGAGGCCGACGACCTCGCGGCCGCGCGCGCGCAGGACGCGCACGAGAGCTTCGCCGAGGTGTCCGGCGCTGCCGGTGACGAGGGTGCGAGCCCCCTGCCTTTCTGTCTCGATCTTCGCGCTCGCCACAAAAGTCCTCCCGGCTCGCCTCGCGGAGGCGGGAGTCTATCAAGGCTCGAGGAGCTCCCGCAGCTCTGTTTGATTCGGTCTCATCTCTGCTCGGCCGCCATCAGGAGTTGTTCGCGCACGTCGGCATCGCTGTAGCCCGCTTCAAGGAGCGTCCGCTTGAGTCTCTTGCGCGCATCGTGGTGAAGCCCGTACAGCGCATTCGCGTTCGTCCCGAGGCGCTCGACGAGGACCGGGGACAGTACGCCCGCGAGCTCTCCCAGGATAACCGTCCGCTGGCGATCGGTCAGGCTCTCGTGGATCGCGCGCTCGAGAACAGCGACTTGCGCAGGTAGAGGCGCAGGTCTTCGATCGCCGACTCATTCGGCTCCGACCGCCGCAGGTCGGTGAGCCACTGCGCGTTCGTGCGAGCCCGCGCGGCGAGCCTCATAGCCCAGCCTCCAGCGCCGGAAAGTCCGTGCGCAGGAGCTTGAGCGCACGCGAATAGCGCTTGCGCGCCGCCGCCGGGGTGAGGTTCAGAATGCGGCGGATCGCCTCGAACGGAAGTGCGTCGGACACGCGGCGCGAGCGCCAGTAGTCGCGGACGCGGTTCATGACGATCGCGTGCACCCACGGTCCCAGCCGCCGTCCGGAGTCGTAGCTCGCGAGGGAACGCTGGACGTTGAGGAAGATGTCCTGCGTCAGGTCCTCGGCGACCTGGGCGCTACGTACGAGACTGCGTACGAAACTGCGTACGAAACTGCGTACGAAACTGCGTACGCGGGCGTAGACGAGGTCGAAGTCGTCGTCGAAGAAGCGCGCCAGCGCCGCGCGTTCGCCGACGCGCAAGCGTTCCCCGAACGCCGTGCTGTATTCGGGGAAACGAAGCGGCGAGGAGTGGGTCGCGCGTCGGGCGTCTCTTTCGGTGGTGGGCATCTCGGGTCTTTCCTTCTCGCGTCACGGGTTCGGGCATGCCTGTGCAAGGCGGGTGCCAGCCACGGACGAGCTGTCGCATCCACTTGGGCGAACGAGTGTTACGCCCATTCGGTCCGGTCCGGACCGCGTACGAGATCTCGCCGAACCACGAGATCTCGCGGGTAGAGCCGCAGCATTCCGTAGGCCGCGTCGCGGGCGGTCGGATGCGATGTCCCTCGTCGGGTCACGCTGGCGACGACACACTGGTACCGGACGCACGCAGGAGGAAACCAGAGCGACCATGGACGACACCAACAACGGCATCGCGCGGCGCAGCCGCGGCCGAGGCCACCGCCATGTGGGGCGAATCGGATTCTTGCTCGCCATCGCGGGGCTGTTCGCACCGCTCGCGACGAGCCAAGTCGAGGACGCCGCCGGCGCGATCGCCCCCGACCCTGTGGTCGGCACGTTCGCGGATCAGCGCCTGACCGCGATGTTCACCGGCAAATCGCGCCGCTACACCGGCGCCTTCGCGATCGGCGGTCAGCTCTATCCAGTGACGGCACGCAAGCTGGACAGCGGCGAGCTCGAAGGAAAGCTCGAATCGGGCTCGAAGCGCTACGACTTCCGCGCCGCCCTCGAAGGCGACGTGCTCGTGTTGCGCTCGGGCGCAGCGCTCTACCGCCTACGGCGCAAGCCCCCCGCCGCGACGCAGGCCAACCCGCTCGCGAGCACGTCCGGACTCCTACCCGGTTTCCGGCTGCACCGCCACGCCATCGGCTTCTCGCTCCAGGTTCCCGAAACGTGGAAGGTGTCGGAGGCCCAGGGCGGACTGGTGTTGACGCCGCCCGACGTGAAGCAGGAGGCGTGGGGTCCGGCCGAGATGTTCGTCGTCAGTGGAGCGCCCGCCGAAGGTGTGCAGGAGCCGCACGATCCGCAGGTGCGGCAGTACCTCGAGGGCGTCATCGGCCAGACGCTGGGGACGCAGCTGCGGCGCGTCGGCGACGTCGACAAGATCCAGGCCGGCCCGCGCCCAGGCGCGATCATGACCTGGAAGGGTACGTACCCCGGAGGCCAGGGGCGCTTTCGCGCGCGCGCCTACGTCGTGATGATGAACGGCTACGGTGTCACGCTCTCGTGCGTCGGCCCGACCCTGCAGCTGAAGCGCCGCGATGCAGTGCTGCGCAAGATCCTCGCGACGTTCGGTGCCGATACGCCCGATGCCGCCGCGAGCACGACCGACGCGCCGCCGGGGAAGGTCGATCAGCGCCTCGTCGGTCGCTGGTACCGCTCGGTGTACCGCCGCTCCGCATTGCCCGGCGGGATCAACACGGCGTTCCACCAGACGATGCTGCTCGCTCCGGACGGCAAGCTGTCGTGGGTCGACCAGACGGTGCTCTCGGGCCAGCAGCGCGCCGGACAGGCGAGTTCGGGCTGGACGTTCAGCGGAATCCCCGAGAGCCAGGTCCATCGCGGCACCTGGAGCGCGACGGGCAACACCGTGCACATGACGTGGCAGGGTGGCGCCGCGGTGTACTCGCTTCACGTGCAGGGCGCGAGCGGTCGGCGCGAGATGCTGCTCACGCCGCAGGCGGGCGGCGACAAGGAGCTGTGGACCGAGTACGCGAATTAGCGCCACGGGTGACGGCACTCGAGCTCATTCGGGCTGCTCGGTGCCGCGTGCCTCCAACCGGCCGAGGACCGGTACCAGCTTGAGCTTCGCCTTGGCGACGCGGTAGCGGGCCTGCTTGAACGACAGCCCGAGGCGTTGCCCCAGCTTGTCGTAGGACAACCCTTCGAACTCGTGCAGGTAGAGTGCTTCGCGCAGCTCGGGTGGGAGCTCCGCGATCGCGAGCCGCACCGTCTCGACGAGCTCGACGCGCGCCGCGTAGGCGCTCGGTGTCAGCGCCGCCGCGTCCCCGCCGTGCGGCTCCTCGTCGACGGCGTTGGCCGCGCCGACCTGCCGGTCGTAGCCGCGGCGCAGCGCAGTGACTGCGCGGTAGCGGTCGACGAGCTTGTTCTCGACGATGCGTGTCAGCCAGGCTCGGAAGGGCTCGTCCTCGAGCGGCACGTCCGCGCCCGATTGCTCGAGTGCGCGCAGACACGCCGACTGCACGATGTCGAGGCTCTCCTCGCGCGTGCGCAGCATCTTGCTCATGCGGTGCGTCACGATGGCGCGCACGGTTGGCAAGTGCTTCGCAAGCAGTCGTTCGAGCTCTCCTTCGTCGTTCATCGCGAATGCCTTCGGTGTCTTCGATCACTATAATTCACGGCGGATGGATGCTGGGCACCCAGATCGCGGCGACGCGGAAACGATGAGCGAACCGACGCAGGAGGTGCTCGAGGCGTACCTCGACTACCTCGGGGCGAGCGAAGAGGGCTCGGACGTCGATTTCGATCGATACTGCGCCGAGCACCCGCAATTGGCGCAGGAGCTGCGCCGCGTGCGCCGCAACTGGGACTACATCGAGTCGATGCTCGCGCGCGCGGGCATTCGCGACGACGCGCTGACGCCGCCGGCGTTGGCGGCGAGCGAGCCGTGCGCAGGGGACCGCTACCGGATCGAGGACGTCGTCGCGCGCGGGGGCATGGCGACGGTGTGGCGCGTCTGGGACCGCGATCTCGAGCGCCACGTCGCGATGAAGGTCCTGGACGAGGGCGAGGCGGGTGGCGGCAACCAGCGCCTCGCGCGCTTCTTGGAAGAGGCTCGCATCGCCGCGCAGCTCGATCACCCGGGCATCGCGCCGGTCTACGAGATCGGCGCCGACGGCGGCCATTCGGCGTACTTCACGATGAAGCTCGTCCACGGCTGGACGCTCGCGGAGGTGATCGAGAAGGTGCACCGCGGGCACGCCGGCTGGACGCTGCACCGTGCCGTCGACGTCGTGCTCAAGGTGTGCGAGGCCGTGGCGTACGCGCACGACAAGGGCATCATCCACCGCGACCTCAAACCGTCGAACGTGATGATCGGACGCTTCGGCGAGGTGTTCGTCGTCGACTGGGGCCTCGCGGGAACGCTGCGGCGCGGGAACGACACGCCCCAGGGAACAACCCAGGGAACAACCCAGGGAACGCCAGACGACGCGGGGCCGCAGCGAACTCTCGACGGGGACGTCATCGGCACCCCTGCCTACATGTCGCCCGAGCAAGCCGCCGCCCGGATCGACGGCATCGATGCGCGCAGCGACGTGTACGCGGCGGGCGCCGTCCTGTACCACCTCCTGTCGGGCGACCCACCGTACGCGAGCACGAGCGCGCAACGCACGGCGCACTTCGTCTTGCAGGAGGTCCGGCGTCGCCCGCCACGGCCGATCGCCGAGGTCGCCGAGGGCTCGCCGGTCGAGCTCCGCTCGATCTGCCAGACGGCGATGGAGCGCGATCCGAGTGAGCGCTACGCGTCGATGCGCGAGCTCGCCGACGACGTGCGCGCCTACCTCGAGGGACGCGTCGTGCGCGCGTTCCGCACGGGTCCGGCCCAAGAGGTCAAGAACTGGATCAAGCGCAACAAGCTGCTCGCGGCCGCATCCTTGGCGACGGTCTCGCTCGTCGTCGCGGGCGGCATCGGCAGCGCGGTCGCGCGCGCGCGCCGGGACACGCTGCAAGGCGTCTTGACGCGAGTCTCCACGCTGCACAGCCTGCGCCGGCTGGAGGCGCGCGCCGCGGAGCTGTGGCCGGTGAGCTCCGAGCGCGTTGCCGACTACGAAGCGTGGCTGGCGGAGGCCACTGCGCTGCGCGAGCGGGTCGATGCCGCGGAGGGATACCGCGACGAGCTGGGGGCTCTGCGCGAAACGGCTCGCCCGGTCGACGAGCAGGAGCTCGTTGCGATGCACCGCGCACACCCCCGGCACTGGGAGCTGTACGACAAGGACACGCGCTTCAAGTCGCTGTTGTACGCGCAGCGCGTGCGCGAGGGTGAGGTCGTGCCGGTGCCGGCGTCGATCGACTGGAGCCAGTACCCGGACGACCCGAGCGCATGGGTCGCGCTGGCCTGGCCGCTGGTGCACCGCACGCGCCAGGACATCGGCCGCGAGACCGAGGGCTGGGCGCTCGCACAGCGCGCTCTCGACGAGTCCGACGACGAGACGGTGCTCGCCGAGGCTTTGCACGTACTTTCCTGGGCGCTGTTCGACCTGGGCCTCGACGAAGAAGCCCTCGACGCGGCCGAGCGCAGTGTCGAACTGCGCGCGGAACGGCGCTACTTCGAGCAGCTGGGACGGACGCGCAGGACGCTCGCGAAGACACACGCCGAGCACCGCGCCGAGATCGAGCGCCGGCGCCAGGAAGTGGTCGCGGTCTCGGACGCCGTCGTCGGCGCGCGCGCCTGGGATCTCGCGGATCCCGGCCTGCAGGCGCTGCACGACCAGCTCGCCGAGCTCGTCGCGGGGACCGACGCTCTGTTCGACGCGAACACCGGCCTGGTCGGAGGCATCTCGCCCGACCACGGTTGGGGCGTGCGCCGGCGCCTCGAGCTCGCCCGTTCGTTCGTCCGAAACGAAACCGAGAGCACCGGAGTCGAGAGGCTCTGGAGCGAAGCCGCGCGCGAGATCGCGGCATCGCCCCTTTACGGGGGACTCGTGCTCGCGCCGCAGGTCGGACTGCTTCCGATCGGCCCCGATCCAGTGAGCGGCCTGTGGGAGTTCGCTCACCTGCAGAGTGGGGCGCCGGCCGAGCGCTCGAAGTCGGGCTCGATCCAGCTCGAGCGTTCGAACGGACTCGTGCTCGTGCTCGTTCCCGGCGGCGACTACCTGCGCGGCGCGCAGCGCTCGGACCCCGAGGGCGCGAACTACGACCCCGACGCGGATGACGAGGGACCGCTGCACGTCGCGCACATCGATCCGTTCTTCGTGTCGAAGTTCGAGATGACCCAGGGCCAATGGAAGCGACTGACGGGCGTCGACCCGAGCCGCTTCGGCCGCGGCTACTCGTCCGGGGGCAAGGGCATCACGCCCAGCCACCCGGTCGAAGAGGTGAGCTGGGAGGATTGCGAGCGCGTGCTGGCGTGGATGGGCCTCGCCTTCCCGACCGAGGCGCAGTGGGAGTACGCGGCGCGCGCAGGCACGACGACGCCACGCTGGCCGAGCGTCGGCGTGGTGTCCCTCGGCGCCACCGCGAACCTCTTGGACCGCGCTGCACGGGAGGGGATTGTGCTCGTGCCCGACGGCTTCGAGGACTGGTCGGACGAGTTCGACCTGCACGCACCGGCCGGGACGTTCGGGGCGAACGCCTTCGGCCTGCACGACGTCCTGGGCAACGTGCGCGAATGGTGTTTCGACGCGTATCAGGCCGGCTACCGGCGCTGGGCGCCCGCCGCCGAGAACCCTGTCGTCGACCCGTACCGTTCGCGCTGGCGTGCGCGGCTCTACCGAATCGTGCGCGGCGGCGGATACGCGAGCACGAGCCGCGATTCGCGGTCGTCGCACCGAGCGATCGCGAGTCCCGACTACCGTCATGCGGACCTAGGGCTCAGGCCGGCGCGCACGCTCGACTCGCGGTGAGGGGCTCCGCGCGCGCGCTTCGGAACACGCGCGCGGAGCAGAGACCCGGAGCGAACAGCTTTGGTTCCAGCCGCCGAGCTCACAGGATCCCGAAACGGAAGAGGATCGCGTTGGAGGTTTGGAAGGTGCTCGGCCCGAACGGCTTGAGGATCAGCCACTGGGCGACGAAGCTGCGGCCGTAGGCCCACGAGCTGGGAGTTCCGGCTCCGATCGGAACGGACGCGCTCGCCGTGCCGTCCGGCGCCACCGGGACGATGTCGAACGTCCCGGCGTAGTTGACGTTGAAAGCGGTGTAGACCAGAACGCCGCCGGGGTAGGCGTACGGCGGACACGCCGCGCTCTCGGACAAGACGAGGTAGCCGATGCCGGTCGGGTCGGCTTGCTCGAGCTCGAACCCGAAGTTCATGTTGGGGATGACGCAGGCCCCGCGCTGTGTGCCGACGGGTGCCGCTAGACCGTCGGGATCGACGCCGATCCCGAAGGCGACGCCGCGCGGCGCGAACGCCAGACCGCGCGTCGGAGTCGCGACGGGCATCGGGGTGCACGCGGCGGTCAGGGAGAGCGTGCCGGGCAGAGTCGGCACGCCGCCGGGCAGGTAGCTGCCGACGTTGAAACCGTCCGACACGTACACGTGGCCGAGACCGGGGTCCAGGATCGAAGTCGTGTCGACGGCGATCCCCTTGAGCCCGAACGGGTTGCCCGAGCAGGTCGGGATCGCGTAGATGCCGAACGTGCCGAGGGCGCCACTCGTCCCGAAGTTCACGACGTTGCCGAGCACGCCGCAGGCAAACAGACTGCCCGTACCGGGGTCCCAGTCGACGTCGAGCCACAGCCCCGGGCCCGGGATCGGAACGGACGGAGACGCGAGCGTCGCGACGGTCCCCGACGCGCATCCGGCGCCGGGGATCGCGAGCGCGAACGCGCTGAAGCCATCCGTCGCCCACAACAGCTGCGCGGCGGCGTCGCAGCCCATGCCGCGGATCGGAAGCGGCGAGGTGAACGAGTACGCGTAGGCGCCGTCGGCGGCATGCACGGAGACGTGCGTGTTGTCCGCGTAGAACAGCAAGTCGTTCGCCGCGTCGTAGGCAACGTCCGAGCCAGACAGGGAACCGCCGCAGGACGTGTCCGGCGCGAACGCGTTCTTGAGGCTCGGGATCGCGTTGCCACACGGGTCAACGCTGCCATGGAATTCCAGGACGCTTCCGGCGATCTGGTCGAAGGTGAAGAGCGTCTGGGCCGAGAGGTCAGGAGCGGCGAGGGCCAGCCCCACGAAGGGGCTGGCCAAGCGGACGGAGCTGAATCGCATGGAGTTCGAGTCTTGGGCTGCGGGGAGAGGGAGAGCGCCACGAGCGGCGCACCGTCCTAGACGGATTCGCTTCCCGCACTTGCCCAAGCGCGTCGATGTTTTTTGTCGCCTCGACGCGTTCGGTAGCCGCTCAGAGCGTGTCTCGCGCGTGCGCGACGACGCGCGAGAGGCAGCCTTCCTCAAACGGACTGACGAGACCCGCCGAGCGCACGAGCGCCTGGAACGCAGCCGACCCACCGCGTGTGCAGAGCTCGACGTAGTCGCGCATCGTGCCCTCGCGGTCCTCGTCGGCGCGCGCCCAGAACTGCAGTGCACACGTCTGCGCGAGTACGTAGTCGATGTAGTAGAAGGGCGACAGGTAGATGTGGCGCTGGAGCTGCCACCGCCCGCCGCGCGCCGGGTGAGCGAGGTCGCCCCAGTCGCGCCACGGCAGGTACGTGCGCTCCATCTCCAGCCACATCGCGTTCCGCTCGGCCGGCGTCGCGTCCGGCGTCTCGTAAACGAGATGCTGGAAGTGGTCGACGGCCGTCCCGTACGGAAGGAACAGGAGCGACTCGATCAAGTGCACGCGGCGGAAGCGGTCGCCGTCGTCGCCGAAGAACGTGTCCATGTGCGGCCAGGTCAGGAACTCGAGGCCCATCGAATGCACCTCGCACGACTCGAGCGTCGGCCAGATGTAGTCGCTCGGCCACTGCTCGCGGCTCTTGAAGTTCTGGAACGCATGCCCGATCTCGTGCGTCAGCACGCGGACGTCCCCCATCGTGCCGTTGAAGTTGGCGAACACGAACGGCATGCCGTAGGTGGCGAACGACGTGCAGAAGCCACCGCCCGCCTTGCCCTTGCGGCTCTGCAGATCGAGGAAACCGCCATCGTCCATCGCTCCGAAGAACTCGTCGAGCCCGCCGCCCATCGCCGCGAACATCTCGCGCGCACGCGCGACCAGCCACGTGCCATCCCCCTTCGGCAAGGGGTTGCCACGCGTGTCGAACACGGACTCGTCCCAGGCCATCAGGCGCTCGACGCCGAGGTCCTGCGCCTGCCGGCGGTGCAGCTCGGTCGCCAGCGGGACGACATCGCGCACGACCTCCTTGCGGAAGCGTTCCACGTCCGCGCGCCCGTAGTCGACGCGACACATGCGCTTGTAGCCGAGGTCGACGAAGTCGTCGTATCCGAGCTTGTGCGCCATCCGCGTGCGCAGGTGCACGAGGTCGTCGTAGATCCGATCCAGCTCGACCGCATTGCCGGCGAACCAACCCCACAGTGCACGGTCTGTATCGTGCCGCAGATCGCGGTCGGCCTCCTGCCGAAACTTGGTGATGGTCGAGAGGTTGTGCTGCTCGCTGCGGAAATCGATCTCGGCACCGGCGAGGAGCTGGTTGTACTCGGCCTGCAGAGCCGACTCGCGCGTCAAGTCGTCCTTGATCTCCGAATCGAACGCAAGCACCTGCGAACCCCAAAGGGCGAAGACCTGCGCACCGAGCGCATCCTCGAGCTCCGCACGCAGCGAATGATCGAGCAGCGTGCGCTTCATCCCGACCTCGAGCTCGGTCCAGCGCGGGCGCGCCGCGTCCCAGGCCTCGCGCGCGGCCTTGCGCTCCGGATCGGCCGTGTCCTGGTTGAAGCGCAGGTCGACGAGCGAGCCGTACGTCCGCACGCCGCGGCGCACCTCGTCCCAGCTCTTCAACGCCTCGACGCAGTCGGCGACCGACGTCGCGCGTTCCACCGACGCCTGCAGCCCCTCGGTCGTGCGCGCGAGCGCCTCGAGGTCGGGAACGGGGGCGGTGACGTCTTCGAAGCGCAGCTGAGTCGACATGGTGGCCACTCTACTCGTGTGTCGTCCCGAGGAGGTGACCCATCGCGTGCGCCAGGGCCTGCGCGCGCGACATTCCCTCGTCCCCGCTCCCCGCGAGGTCCTGAGCGACGCACTGGAACAACCGGTAGCTGGCGTTGAGCAGCGGATCGATGTTGTCCCGCACGTACGCCTGGACCCGGTCGTGCCCCTCCTGCACGCTCGAGACGTCCTCGAAGTCGCCGGCGAGCAGCACGACCTGGGTGAACTGCTCGACGATCCACTCGCGCTCGCGAACGCGGTCGGGGTTCTCGATCATGATGGCGATCACGCCGCCGACGATCTTCTTCTGGCGCTCGTCGAGGGCGGCGAGCGTGTCCCGCAGCTCGTTGCGACTGGCTTCGTCCGGTTGGGCAGCGACCATCCTCAGAGCTTAGCCTGTCGCCGTGGCAGGCTCATGCCCGGCTCGATCGTGATCGCAGGCGAGCGAAGCAACCTCGAGCCGGAACGGTCCGACCTGGCTGTCGGAGACCGGGAAAGTCCGCCGGGTCCAGGTGCCCGCATCGGTGGTGAACGACACCGGCGAGAGCGTATCCTGACCCGTTCGCTCCGCCGCTGGTGTTGCCATGAAGCTGATCTTCGTTCCCCTACTCGCCGTCGCCTTCTCCCTGACTTCTAGCGCGCGCGCACAGGACGTCCAGGACGTCGCGCAAGTGATCGCGCATTTCCCAGTGGAGGCCCGCAGCGAGCCAGCCGACGGGCGCTTGATCCTGATCTTCGCGACCGACGAGGAGACCGAGCCACGCTTTCAGGTTCGCGGCTCGATCGAGAGCGCGCAGGTGTTCGGCATCGACGTCGACGGTCTGCGTCCGGACACGCCGGCCGTCATCGACGCAGGAGTGTTCGGCCATCCGGCGCCGAGCCTGCGCGACATGCCGGCGGGCGAGTACACGGTCCAGGCGGTGCTGCATCTGTACCAGACGTTTCGCGTCGCGCACGGACACGAGCTGAAGCTGCCGATGGACCGCGGCGAGGGTCAGCACTGGAACCGTGCGCCGGGCAACCTGTACAGCACGCCGCGCAAGGTCCGGTTCGACCCGCGCGGCGAGCCGCTCTCGATCGTCCTCGACCAAGTGATCGAGCCGATCGAGCCCCCCGAGGACACCAAGTACATCCGCCACGTACGGGTCCAGAGCGATCTCTTGTCAGCGTTCTGGGGTCGGCCGATGCACCTCGGCGCGCACGTCCTGGTGCCCCATGGCTTCGACGAGCACCCCGAGGCGCGCTACCCGCTGATGATCTTTCACGGGCACTTCCCGAGCGACTTCCGCGGCTTCCGCCCGGAGCCACCCGATCCGGACCTGGAACCGGACTACTACGAACGCTTCGCCGTCCACGGCTACAACCGCATCCGACAACAGGAGGCGCACGCGTTCTACCGCCAATGGACGAGTGCCGACTTCCCGCGCTTCCTCGTGGTCCTGATCCAGCACCCCAACCCGTTCTACGACGACTCGTACGCGGTCAACTCGGCCAACCTGGGCCCGTATGGCGACGCGATCACGCACGAGCTCGTCCCCCATCTCGAGGAGGAGTTCCGCGGGATCGGCGAGGGCTGGTCGCGCTTTCTCTACGGCGGTTCGACCGGCGGCTGGGAGGCGCTGGCCGCGCAGGTGTTCTACCCCGACGAGTACAACGGCTGCTTCGCCGCCTGTCCCGACCCGATCGACTTTCGCGCTTACTGCCTCGTCGACATCTACGAGGACGAGAACGCCTACTGGATCGACGGCCCCTTCGGCCGCATCGAGCGGCCCGCACGCCGCGACTCGCTGGGCCGCGTCAACGCGACGATGCGCAACAACAACCACATGGAGCTCGTCCTTGGAACGAACAGCCGCTCGGGCGATCAGTTCGACATCTGGCAGGCGGTCTACTCGCCGGTGGGCGACGACGGTTACCCAAAGCCCATCTGGGACAAGCGCACCGGCGAGATCGACCGCGACGTCGCGACGTACTGGCGCGAGAACTACGACCTGCGCCACATCCTGAAGCGCGACTGGAAGACGCTCGGCCCGAAGCTCGTGGGCAAGATCCACGTGTACTGCGGCGACATGGACAACTACTACCTGAACAACGCCGTCTACCTGATGGAGGACTTCCTCGAGTCGACGAGCGAGCCTCACTACGCGGGAGTCGTCGACTACGGCGACCGCGCCGAGCACTGCTGGAACGGCGACCAGGAGAACGGGAACCACATCTCGCGGCTGCGGTACAACACGATGTACCTGCCGCGGATTCTGGAACGCATCGCGGAGACCGCGCCGGAGGGGGCGGATCTGACGAGCTGGCGGTACTAAGGGCCCGTCCGAGAATAAGTGTCACGTTTCGCCGGCCCTCGCCGCCCCTGGCTACGTTGCGCCTTCTCCGAGTATCCAGCGAATACGCGTCGGCGGCG
>JAAELL010000335.1 GCA_024226735.1 bacterium
GGATCTCGCGCAGGACGACGCGGTCCATGGGACGGCGGTTGAATCGATGCGCGGCCTCTGCCGCGCGAGCCACCCAACGCGCGACGGTTGACCACGACACGCGCTCGATACGCGCGATGGCCGACTTGCTCACGCCTTCGACGCTCAACGCAGCAACGCGGTCAAACCTGCGCGCCGTGTGCTGGAGGCGTTGATACGCCGTGCCCGTCGTCGAACTGAACGTCCGGCTGCATCCTCCGCACCGGTAACGGCGCCTTCGCCCGTGCCTCGTCGCGTAGAAGCCGTGCCGCGCGACCCGAGCCTGCGCACCTGGGCACCCCGATGGACAGCTCGGCAAACTCAGGAGGGATCGGGTACGGTGCATCGCCCTACCCTAGATCGCTCGTAACCGGCTCCGCGCCATGCACTTCCGGCGGTCCAGCAACACTCGGCGATCGAAGCACCCTTTGGTTGGCTGTTGATGAGACGCGTGAACTGGCGCAAGACGCGTCGGAACTTGCGAATGTCACGAGTCTTCATCTGAGTGTCCCTTCCAACTTGTTTGCCGTCTTGGTGCTGTTCGTAGCATTGTCCCTAGCAGCCCGTTGAAGAAGTGCTTCGGATGCAGGGCGACAGCATCCGCGTCCGGTTGGCGCCTGGAAACGTAGGCGAATTCGTGGATTCGGGGAGGCTTTCAGGTGCCGACCGGGCGTGGAGGATGTCGTCATGGCGCCGAATGACTTTTTCAACGGGCTGCTAGGGCGACATCGGCCATCCACAGGTTCAGCTCGTAGTGGAGGAACTCGGGACGGTCGGCGCCGACCAACTCGCCAGGTACGGGGATGATGCGAAAGCCGCCGCCGACGTACCCAAGATGGGCGCTCTCATGCAGGAGCTGAAGCCCTAGAAACCAAGTGAAAGCCTCCTCGTCATCATCGATTCCGAGCGCGACGCTCTGGGCCTGAATCGTCTCGACGTAGAGGGCGATCCGACCGGACCAAGGATGCGCCTCGGCGAGGACGTTCGACTTCGGGCTCTTCCTGGTCAGCTGATCGATACGCGGAAGCATCGCCTCTGCGGAGAAGTTCTCGTCGATCTTCTTGCGCAGATTGGACCTGAGGTCGGGAAGCGCTCGCGTGGTCAGGATCGTGCGAGCCTGCTCGATCGCCGCACACAGCAGCTCGTCCGACAGGGGCTCGATCTCGTGCGTCCTGTTCTCCTCCTCGCACACGGGGTGATCGAGCTTGCACAAGAGTGGCCGCCCGGCCCAGGGATGCACCTCGGAGGCCCTCACAAGGTAGGCCAACCTCACGTTGATGCCCCTCGTCTGAACCTCGAGGTTGGACACCGCGAAGAGGATGAGAACAGCGATGACGCAGCCGATGCTCGACCAGCGCTGGAGCTTTGCGGTTCCTCGATCCCCCGACGCGAGCCAGAGTCGGAAGATGATGAGAAAGAGCAGAAGAACGAGCCAAGTTCCTCCGACCCCCCAGAACCAAATGCCCTCGGATGTGACGAACCCCTCGTAGAAGTCTTGAAGCCACTCTCCCATTGGCTTCGGTTCAGCTGCGAGTCTTGGCGAGCGAAGAACGCCCCACGGGAGGTGGGATCGCTCTTGGCGCAGCCGCTGGGGTACTGCCTGCAACGAGCATCGCGCAGTGATATAGCGAAGCGCGATCGAATCCGCAAGAAGGTCACACTAGGAGGCGGCCAACTGCGCCAGGACTGCACGGAGTTCCGATCACAATACACACCCCTTACGTTCGTCACCGTGCGCGAGCAGGGAACGAAGGACAGGAGCGCGACCTCGAACGCGCCCATGTCGGCCGCGAACGTGCCGCCGCCGCTCTCGACCGCGTCGTTGTTGCGGATCGTGACGTGCTCGAGCTCGACGCCCGCGGCTCGGCGGATGAGCATCCCCGCGCCCGAGTCGTGCGGGAAGGAGGTGTCGTCGGCGCGTCCTTCGGTGATCCGGAAGCCGTCGACGATGTACGGAAACGCCTGGAAAGCGAACATCTGGTCCGCGACGACGACGTGGTAGTTGTCGACGCTCGCGCCCGACAGGATCGTCTGGAAGTACGAGCCGTCCGGGTCATCGGGATCGATGGAGCCCGCAGCTCCGCCGTTCCAACCGACGTAGCCGCCGCGCAGGTTCGCGCCCTCCTTCATGAGGATCGTCGCGTGCCGCGCCGTCGCGCCCAGGTAGAGCTCGGTCGCCGGGAAGTAGGTGCCGACGGGCCATCTCGTCTGCCCGCCGGCGATGCTTGCCGGGGCGCGGCTCGCGCGCGGCGGGGACCGCATCGGCGACCTCTCCCTGGATTCGAACGTCGAGCTCTTCTTCGATCCCAAGCGCGTCCGCGCGGCCCAAGCCGGGGTTCCGCTCGTCGCGCCCCGGCCGTAGTTGCATGCCCGCGTCGGGAGGTCCATGATCCCGGCGCCATGCAGCTCTCCACGATCGCGATCGTCGCCGCCCTCGCCGCTCCGGGCTTCGGCCAGGATACGCCGCAAGAAACGCCGCAAGAAACGCCCCAAGAAACGCCCCAAGAAACGCCCACGGCCGCGCCCGAGCGGCCGCGGTACTTCGAGGCGCGCGACTTCTTCGACCGGGTCGAAGCGGTCGTCGGACCCGAGCTGATCCTCAGCTCCGACATCCAGCTCAAGATCCAGCTCGACCCCGAGTACAACCGCCGCCGCAGCCAGATCGAAGCGCGCCAGCGGCGCACGGGTGAAGTCGACGAGACCGCCCAGCTCAAGCTGCTCTCGGACGTGATGACCGAGCACGCCGAAGCGCTGATCCAGGTCCAGGGCGGCAAGGATCTGGGCTTCGATCCGGAGCTCGTCCGAACGCTGCTCGACCAGCAGCTCGCGGAGGACATCGATCGCTACGGCGGACACGCGGAGATGAGCCGGCGCCTCGCGGACGGGCAGATCACGCCGCAGCAGTACCGCGACAACGTCGAGGATCAGCTGATGGCGCGCTCCTGGCGGCAGGCCCAGACCGGGCGCGCGCGCGGCAGCCTCGGACGCTTCGTCGTCGACCGCGACATCCGGCCCGGGCTCCTCGCGAGCACCTACGAGCAGTACCTCGTCTCACCGCTCCCCGGCGAGCGATCCCTGGTCGGCCTGGAAGCCGAGCGCGTCGAGCTGCAGGAGCTCGTGATCGATACCGCCAAGTGGGGCGGCCTCGACGCGACGCTGGCCCTCGCCAAGGAGATCCAGGAGATCGCCACGACCCAGGCGGCGTTCGACAACCTGGTGCGCAACTACAGCGCGCGCCAGAGCGAGGAGATGGGCGTCCTGCCGCCGCTCGCGATCGAGGCGCTGCACGAGCCGAGCACGCGGCGCTACGGTCACCTCGGCCTCTACGAGTTCGCAAAGAGCGCCGAGGTCGGCGCCGTCAGCGACGCCTTCCAGTTCGACGACGACGGCCGTGAGGTCATCCACGTGTTCAGGCTCCGCGAGCGGTTGGCGGCCCGGGAGGCCGACGCCTTCGTGGGCTTCGAGCTCCAGAAACGCCTGCGACGCAAGCTGCAGGAGGAGCTCGACAAGCGGCGCCTCGCCACTTCCATCCTCGAGCTGGAGCAGGCGTCCTACATCTACCCCGGCGACCTGCGCGACTTCCTCGTCCGGCGGCGGCTGAAGGATCTGTAGCTAAAGCACTACCTCAAAGAGGCTTAGGGCCTACTTGAGGCACGGAGCCCGGAGAGTCGACCGTAGTGGGCCCAAAACGGGACGGATATACTCTGAACCCGATTTTCCGCGCCTCGTTGATGGGTGCCGGAGCCCTCCGGAGATCCCTCCAATGAACGACCAATACAGCGACATCCAGATCGAGACCACCCTTCCCAAGCCCTGGGAGGAGGAAGAGTCCTTCAACGACGTCCTCTACGACTGGATGAGCCGCGCCCCGTGGCTCGCCATCTCGGCCGCCGCGCACCTCGTGGTGTTCCTGATCATCCAGGCCATCCCGTGGAACCTCTTCGGAAACCAAGGGGACACGGAGATCAACGCCTCGATCGAGCAGGCCCCCGAGGAGGTCGTCGAGGACCCCCCGGAGGAGCCCGAGGAGGAGATCGAAGAGGAGGAGACGGAAGAAGAGCCGATCATCCAGGACTTCGAGATCTCCGACCACAACGAGACGGACACGGACGAGGACTTCGAGGCCACCGAGGGTGACCCGGACATGCTCGCCGACTCCCCGTTCGACGACAAAGCGTTCAACGACGTCATCGGCATCGGTGGCGGCGCGGGCGGCAAGTTCGGCGGTCGCTTCGGCGGTCGGCGCAACCTGCGCGCCGCGGGCGGCTCAGGCACCGAGCAGGCCCTCAGGGACGGACTCGAGTGGCTGAAGAACCACCAGGCCCCGGACGGCTCCTGGGACTGCGACGAGTTCATGCACAACAACGTCGAGGGCGGCTGCACGTGCGACGGCCCCGGCGATCCGCTGCACGACGTCGGCACGACCGGCATCGCGCTGCTCGCCTTCCTCGGCGACGGCAACACGATGCGCGACGGCCCGTACAAGAACGTCGTCACCCAGGGCATCAAGTGGCTGCGCCAGCAGCAGGACTTCGAGACCGGCCTGCTCGGCGAAGAGATCGGGCACACGTTCCTGTACGACCACGGCATCGCGACGCTCGCGATCACCGAGGCCTACTACTTCTCGAAGTCGCCGCTGATCAAGGGTACGGCGCAGAAGGCGATCAACTACGTCACGCGCGCCCGCAACCCGTACGGCGCTTGGCGCTACGACGTGCCGCCCGTCGGCGACAACGACAGCTCGGTCACGGGCTGGATGATCTTCGCCCTGAAGTCGGCCGAGGAGGCCGGGCTCAAGATCGACAAGGAAGCCTACGTCGGCGCGCTCAACTGGTTCGACGAAGTCACCGACCCCGCGAACGGTCGCGTCGGCTACGACTCGATGGGCTCGGTCAGCTCGCGCGTGACGGGCGTCAACGATCACTATCCGCCGGAGAAGGGCGAGTCGATGACCGCGGTGGGTCTGCTCTGCCGCTTCTTCCTCGGCCAAGATCCGTCCGAGACGCCGATCATGGGCAAGCATGCCGACCTCATGCTCAAGACGCTCCCCGAGTGGGACCCCGAGGGCTTCGGCTGTGACATGTACTACTGGTACTACGGCTCGTACGCCATGTACCAGATGGGCGGCCGGCACTGGAAGGGCTGGAACGTGGCCATGAAGAAGGCCGTGCTCGAGTCGCAGCGCAAGGACTCGCACTTCAAGGGCTCGTGGGACCCGATCGGTCCCTGGGGACACGCCGGCGGCCGCGTCTACTCGACGGCGTCGATGGTGCTCTGCCTCGAGGTGTACTTCCGCTACGCCCGCGTGCTCGGCGCGCGCTGAGCGAACACGAGACAACCAGGAACGCCCCCGCGACCGAGGTCGTGGGGGCGTTTGTCTATTCTCAACGGCGTGGGCCGTTGAACCCGGAAACATCCTCCAAAGCGCACTTCTCGCGTTCGCTCGAGGCCCGCAAGTGGCTCGAGCCAACGTCATGCAGCACGCCATGCAATACGAGAACCGCACCACGCTCGGTCGTCCGATCGATGCGTGTGCTTGGTCGCAGTTCGATCCGTGACCAGGGTCTCGTAGCTACTTGCTGAACAAGGAAGCCCGGGAGACCCCTCGTCTCTCGGGCTTCTCTGCGTTGTCCCGGAAAGCCGCACATCCCCGGCCTTGCCCCGGAAAGGAGGTGATCGCAAGACGACAGACGAGAGAGGCGCGATCCGATGTGGGATCGCGCCTCCCCTGCGTCCAGCGCCCCGTCCCATCATCCCAGTGAGGACGTCTTGGTCCGGCCGTCCCGAACTCGACGGGCAACCCGCGCAGGATCGAAGCCCGCGGCAGCTCCGTCATCGCCGAGGAGAGCTTCTTCATCAGCGCTGTCGACATGCCAAAACGAGGAGTTCGGCTACGTCCTCAGCAAGTGGTATCAGCTGGGCGTTCCGGTTAGCCCCGCGGCGAGTGATGGCGTCTTCTGCCTCGGCGGCGGCGACCTGCTCGCACGTTGGGATCACTCGACCGAGAACACGGGCGACTCCGGTGGCAACAACTTCACCGACGCCGTCTGCGTGCTCTTCCAATAGGACGGAGCGCTTCTTGTCAACGCCCGAGGAAGTCGCGCAGCCGCGCGGCGACCTCGGGCGGTTTCATGGACGGCCGCGGCAGACCCGCGGGGACACCGGGCACGATCGGTACGTGAACGAGGCGAAGCCCTTCCGCCGCTGCGCCGATCGACGCCGCTAGGTCATCCGGGCTGCCGACGCGCTCGACGGACCCGTAACCGCAGGCCGCGGCGATCGCAGCCAGGTCGGCCGTGTCCGTCACGGTCGACTGCCCACCCGTCGACTCGTGCCGCCCATTGTCGAGTACGACATGAATCAGGTTCGCGGGCCGCTCGTGACCGATCGTCGCAAGTGCGCCGAGTCGCATCAGCGCAGCTCCGTCGCCGTCGAGGACGATCACGCGTCGCTTCGGCTGGGCGAGCGCCAGACCGAGGCCGATACTCGAGGCGCAGCCCATCGAACCGACCGTGTAGAGCTGGTTGGGCCGATCCGACAACGCACAGAGCTCGCGGCCGGTGTAGCCGGTCGTCGCGATCAGAACGTCGCTCGGGCCCGCTGCCTGTTGCACCGCCCGCAACATCGCGGTGCGCGAGGAGCTCGGCTCGACCTCGGGAAGCGAGCGTCGGTCCGGATGCCCCGAACGCACGGGCGGCGCACTTCTCAGGTCCCACGGCTCGACCGAGCCCTTCGACATGATGAACGCGAACGGCTTCGAGCGTTCGTCCATCGACCGCACGGCACGCGCCAGGGCAGCGTCGACCTCGGCCTCCTCGGTGGGAAAACGTTCCCACGGGACACCCAGCACCTCGAGCAGCTGCGCTGTGACCTGCCCCATCAGCTCGTGCTGCGGCTCGTCCGGCGTGCCGCCCGGCTCGCCGCGGTGCGTGACGATCACCAGCACCGGAATGCGGAACGTGTGGGTGAGCGAGCTGAGCGGGCTGACCGCGTTTCCCAGCCCCGAGTTCTGAAACATCACGACCGAGCGCGTGCCACCGAGCTCGGCACCCGCTGCGACCGCGATCGCATTGCCCTCGTCCGCGGTTCCGACGTAGCGCAGGTGATCCGCGTCGATGACGTAATTGATGAACGGCTTCAGGTACGAACACGGCACCCCGGTGTAGAGGCGAAACCCGAGCTCGTTCGCCGCATCGAGGAAACGCGCGGCACCGATCACTCGACGACCCCGTCACGGCCGAAGCTGCCCGCGCGGACGACGTCGGCGAGGCTGTTGACGTCGAGCCAGTGGCCGCTCGTGTAGACCACCTCGATCTCCCGCCCCGCGGCGACGAGCTCGTTCATCAGCTGCGGAACCTCCGCGCGGCGGTTGGTGTCGTCCGCGAGAATGCGCTCGAGCGTCTCGCGCACCTCGGGCAAGAGGCGGGAGGAGATCTTGAAGAGTCCCATCCACTCGCCGTGCACGTCCTTCTCGTCGAGGTCGCTGCCGGCCCGCTCGAGGCAGACGCGATCGTAGAACGAGCGCCGCGAGGGCGGCGCCGTGCAGCGCACGTAGTCGGCGCGGCGTTCGCGGCTCGCGCTCGCACGCCACTCGGTGTCGACGACGAGCGCCAGATCGCTCTCGCACTCGCAGAGGATCTCGGGGACGAACTTGCGGAAGAGCAGGTCGCCGTAGGAGACGACGACGTCGTCCGTGTTGTCGTCACCGAGCGCAGCAAGGGCATCGAGGGCGCAGCGCAGCGAGACGAGCTCACCCGTGCTCTCGAACTCGTCGTTGTCGACGTAGTGCAGGCCGGGGAGAGCGAACGCCTCCTTCGCGTAGCCGCGCACGACGGTCAGGTGCTTGATGCCGATCGTGTTGTACGCGTCGACGATGTGCTGCAGGAGCGGGCGCCCGTCGACCTCGACCAGCGCCTTCGGCCGGCCCTCGGTCAGCTCGCCCAGCTCTTCGCCGCGCGAAGCAGCGAGGACGACGGCGCGCGTGCCGGTCCGCTGAGCAGGTAGATAGCGGCGCTCGGCCACCTCGAGCTCCCCCGCCCCCTGGAGGCGAAAGATCTCGGAGACAGGAACGACGAGGTCCTCGATCGACAACAGGTTCTGCTCCTGAGCCAGCCGCGACGCCGCCTTTTGCATCGCTCCGACGGCGGCGCGCAGCATGTGATTCGCCCAAATGGCCAGCGAGAACCCGGCGTCGCGGAAGACGTCGGTCGGCGTCGTGTAGTAGCGCGTCGGGACGATGACGACCGGCAGCTCGCCGCCCCACTCGGCCTGGAACGCGAGGACCTCGTCGGGCCGCTTCAGCGCGCTGTGGATCAGGATCGCGTCGGCGCCCGCCTCGACGTACGCCTCGGCCCGGCGCATCGCCTCGCCCAAGCCCCAGCCGGCGATGAGCGCCTCGATGCGGGCAACGATGCAGAAGTCGTCGTCGCTCTGGGCGTCCTTGCCCGCGCGGATCTTGCCCGCGAACTCCTCGGCGTCGGCCAGCGGTTGCGTCTCGCCGGAGATGAAGCTGTTCTGCTTGGGGAACAGCTTGTCCTCGATGCAGACGGCGGCGACCCCACGCTGCTCGAGCTTGGTCACGAGGCGGCGCATGTTGTTGAAGTTGCCGTAGCCCGTGTCGCCGTCGAGCATGATCGGGACGCTCGTCGAGTCCGCCATGAACTCGCACATCTCGAGGACCTGCGTCCAGCTCGCCTCGTTGTTGTCGCGCACGGCGTACTGACCCGAGAGACACAGCCCGCTTGCCCACAGGCCCTTGAAGCCGGCCTCCTCGCCGATGCGCGCGCTGATGCCGTTGTGTGCTTCGAGCAGGAACTCGAGCTCGTTCGACTCGAGCAGCGCCTTGAACTGGGAGGTCTTCTTCATGTTGTTAGGCATCGTCGGGAATCCGTCGCTCATCGGCCATAGGGTCATCTCCGACTGCGTCGCCCGCTAGGGTGCACGGGTACACGACGCCGCGCACGCGCTCGAGGTGCTCGGCGTCGTCGACTTCCCCCCACACGAGGTCCGCGAGGACCGGGCACGGGATCGGATGCGCGCGGGACGCCTGCAGCATGCAGTCGGTCTCGTAGCAGACATCGAGGCTCTCGCGAAACGCCGTCTCTGCGATGGCGACCATGCGCTGGAAGAGCGGTCGCGACACCTTCGAGATACCGACGAGCTCGCCGGCGACTTCGTCCTCGAGCTCCAAGCGCTCCTTCGACATGCCCGCCAAGTTGCCGTCGCGAGTCGCGATCCACACCTCATCGCCGGCTGCGGTCGGGCCCGAAACCAGAATCGCGTCACGGTGCGGGAAGGCCCGCAAGAACTCGAGCGCGCGCCGCTCGTAGACGAGATCGGACTCGAGCAGGAGGAAGTCGCCATCGACCGCATCGCGCGCGAGCCACAGCGAGTACATGCTGCCCGAGCTCGCATAGAGCTCGTTGTGGACGAGCTCGACGAGACCACCGTAGCGGCGCGCAAGCGCCTCGTAGTGCGCGCTCTCGTGGCCCGTCACGATGATGATCCGCTCGATGCCGGCGTCACGCAGCTTGAGGAGCGACTCTTCGATGATGGGGCGCGCGCCGAACTGCAGGAAGCCCTTGGGCTTCTCACCCCCGAGCCCCTGAAGCCGCGTCCCCATCCCGGCCGCGAGCACGACCGCGGTTCGGAGATTGTCTTCGACCATCGCCCCTCAGACGCGGAAGCGGTACTCCCGCCCCTTCTCACGCTCGATGTCCGGCGGATAGCTGGCACGCTTGTCCGTGTAGTACTGGCGCAGCGAGTCTCCCTCGCTCGCCCGGTTGTACGTGAGGTACAGCGCGCGTCGCTGGAGAGCGCTCGTGTTGCGCGCCGAGCCGTGTGGGACAAAGGAGTCGAAGAACACGGCGTCGCCGGGTTCGGTCTCGACGGGCTCGAACTGCACGCCGCCGAGTTGTTCTGCGGTCAGCGGAGCCCACTCCTGTCCCATGAGCTCGAGCTCGACGCTCTTGCGCGGAGCGATCTCGAGGCATCCGTTCTCGGGCGTCATCGCGTCGATGCTGACGAGCGCCGTCACGTGGGCCTTCCCGTACTTCGCCCAGCCGGCCTGGACGTCCTGGTGAGCCTCGAAGCCGCCGCCGCCCGGGAGCTTGAAGTTGATCTTGTCCTTGAACAGCACTGCCCGCTCGCCGAGGAGGCGCTCCAACATGGCGGAAACCCAGCCCTCGTGCGCGAGTCGCTCGAAGCCCGCGTGGTACGGAACGAAGTCCTCCAGCCGGTTCAACACGCGACGGCCATCGAGGGTCTCCTCGAAGTACATCATGTAGACTCCGGGCTCCTCCGCCCAAGCGTGGACCTCGTCCGTCCACGCCTGGATGTCCCGCATCTCCTCCGAGCTGAAGAGACCGCGCGCGACGACGAAGCCGTCCCGCTCGAAACCCGCGATGTCGGCGGCCGTTACCGCCGGGTTCACCTCACAGCTCGATTTGGCGTCCATGGCTGACGCCCATTCTGGTGATGTGCGGGGCGAACTTGCCGAAGATCTCCAGGATTTGTGATGCCGGTACGGCTACTGGAACAGGACGGCAATCCCGTCCGTGAAGTTGTTCGTCGTCCCGATGTCGCGGTACCAGGCTTGAAAGCGCCACGTCTCGCCGGGCATGGCGGCCACCGGTGGGTTGATTGGAATCGCCGAGAGATCGATCGCGAGCGAGAAGCTCGGCCCTTGACCGATCTGAGCCTGTGCGTTGTACCGACCACGAACGCGGACCGCGCGAGGTCGACGTCGTGCTTCGCGCGCAGACGAGCTTGATCGCGGAGATCCGCGACGAGCCGGGCGTCGCGCCTGCCGAACCCGGACGACCCGACGCTGACCAGCGAGGAGCGTGCGGAGGCGCGTGCCATCCGCGACACGATGCTCGCCGAGGCGGCACGACGCGATGAGAACATCTGTGCCGCCGGTGGTGTCGACGTCGAATCGGCCGACGCGGCGCGCAGACGCATGGTCGTCCCCGCCGGTTGGCGCACGGCGCGCAGCGGCTTCACCGATACCTCCGGCAACCTCGTGCTCGAGCTCCTGCCCGTGGACGAAGAGCTGCGTTTCGCCGCATCGCGCGGACAGGAAGCCTTCCGGGTCGTGGGCTCTGTGGCTCTCCGGGCGTTCCCGTGCACGTGCGGATCCGGCTCCCAGCACCGCTCGCTCCGGGCGACGAGCCCGAAGAGCCGCGCACGGTCGTCGCGGAGATCGAAGAGCTCGTCCCGGTGAACCGGAGGGCAGCGGGCGCGACTTGGCGCTAGTGGTGTGAGTCACTCTTGTGCGGCATTTTGGTCGGTGCGTACGCGTTCGCTGCAAGGCGCAGCGACGACGCGA
>JAAELL010000336.1 GCA_024226735.1 bacterium
CGGCCCGCATGCACGCGCCATGGCGTTGCGGCTCCTGCGACCAATCCCAGTATCACCGTATTGGCAGCGAAGTTGCGTCGTCGCCGCGCCTTGTGGCACGCACACGCGAACTCGGGATAAGACCGCAACTGTCTGCATCACACCACTAGCCGGCTGTTGAGGGCGCGCGGCTAGCCGAGCTACCAACGCGGACGTCCTGCACTCTCGGTGACGGGTTCTCGTCGGTGCCTTTGTGACCGCCCGCCTCCACCCTTCCGTCAACCATAGAGCACGGAAGTCGCATCAACGTTGGGGTCGGCCCCCCAAAGATTACGAGGTGGGCACAGTGAAGCCGTGAACGTAGCCAGAGGTAGATCTGGGGGGCGGTGTGGTCATCGCTCGAGCAGGGTACGCCGGGGGGCGTGCTACTGGCCAGCGGCGCCCATACGAAGCGCGAACTGTGGAGGGCCGAGGCCCGCAAGTACAATCGAGTTCGCAGGCCTGAACCAGGGAGTCGACCCGATGAGAACGCTGATCGTCACCACGCGCACTCCGCCAGCCCGCAGTGAACGTCGCGGCGTGCGCGGATCCGGGCGGTATCGAGTGTGTCGTGACATTCACCACGGGCTGCTCGTCGCGCTGCTCGCCACGGCGGCGAGCGCCTCTGCGGAGGACGACTTCGACGTCACCCAACTGACCGAGCGGATCTCGGTGTTCGTCGACACCGAGGATGGTACGGATCAGCTTGCGATCGGTACCGAGGACGGAATCGTCGTCATCGACTCGTTGTGGTCCAACGCAACCGCAGCCCGGTTCCGGGGCGCAATTGCCAAGCACTACGGAAGCGATCGTTTCCTCTACACCGTCAACAGCGTGGACCGGCTGGACCACTTCGGCGGCAACGCGACCTATGCCGACACCACCATCGTCGGCCACGCGAACTTCGGTCGCAAGTTCAGCGAGGGCTACGTCGACTCCGAGCGCGCGCGGCTCATCGAGATGTGGCGCTGGAAGGAGAACCACGCGCGCGAGGAGAACCAGGGCAGTCGTTGGATCAACACGTGCAAGCGGCGCGCAGACGAGCTGGAGCAGAGCTACTCACTGCGCCTCCCGGATGTCATGTACAGCGATCGCCTGAGCATCCGACTCGATGGCACGACGCTCGAGCTGCGCAGCTTCGGGAAAGCGGGATACGACGGGATGACGCTCATCGTGGTTCCCGAGGAGCATGTAGCCATCATTCCCGGGTTCATCTTCCACTCCCAGCACCTGGCGCCGCACCCGAACGAGGCATTCGCCGAGCTCGACGTGCCGCGCTGGATCGCGCTGATGGAGGAGGTCCTCGACGAGAGCGACCAGATCGAACAGCTGATCGTCGACACTCGCGAGCTGTGGACCAAGGAACGGGTTGGGACACACCTGCACTACATCAAGACGCTCTGGGAGACGGTTCGTGCTGCGAAGGCGGAGGGAGCGACGCTTGAGCAGGTCCAGGAGCTCTGCTCGTTGGATGGCGCGTTCGCCTTCGTGAAGAAGATCCAGGTCTACCTGGATCACGGTGATGATTGGGTCCGCCCGCAGCACCTCGCCCACGTCAAGGGCTTCTACAGGCAGAAGTAGGCACGCCGGGAAGGGGGCACCGACTCTGTCCCGGCCCGCCGCTGGGCGCGGCACCAAGGCCTGTTACAAGCCGGTGACCCGAGCGGCGGCCATCGGTGTGCTATCGATAGGTGACTCCGAACGTCACCCGCAACCACGGGAGTACCTCAAATGCTGCACAAGGCCGTGACCCTGTCCCTCATGATTCTGGTCGGCGCCGGGCGCACCCGGGCCCAGGACGGCGGAGACGAGATCGGCGCCGTCCACGCTCCGACGGCGCAGGAGCGCACGGCGCCCGGGACCGGCAAGTTCGTGGTCTTCGGGCGGGACGGTGGGGTCGCGACGATCTGGGAGTACGTCCCGGGGGAGCGCGCGCTCACCAAGCGCGTTTCCCTGATCGACAGTTCCTGGGCGCCGAACACTCTGTTCTCCCGTGGTGTCGCGCCGCATCTGATTCGCCTGCAGATCCCGACCGGGCGCGGCTATCGCGTCAACCTCTACGCTGTCGACTACCGATCCTGGGAGACCCGGAGATTGCATGCGGCGCGCCAGATCTCCGGGCTGGGGATGTCGGGGGACTCCGTCTACCTCACCACTGACGAGGGTGTGCGTCTGCTCGATCCGGTTGCGAACCGCGTGGAAGTCCCACAGCTCCAGTTCCGGAAGATGCGCGATCTGGGAGCGCTCTGGTTGGTCGAGCTCCCCGAGGACGGCAAACGCAAGCGCACGGCGCTCTTCGATCCCGAGCGCAGAGTGGTCGCCCGAGAGGTCGAGCTGCCCGCGTTCGCGGTACAGGGCGAGCAGCTCGGCGTGCCCTGGATCCAGCTCAGTGGGAGCGGCCGCTTCCTCGCCATGGTCGCGCCCATCCCGTTCACCGACGCGCCCGCCGACATGGAGCCCGAGCTCGCGAGCATGACGATCCACGTGCTCGACCTGGAGACGGGGCGGGATCACGAGCTTCCCTTGCGCACGATCGTGATGGGCGGATCGGGCGTCCCCGTGATCTACCGATCGCTCGCCGTGAGCTTCGATGGGACGGACCGGCTCCGCTACGTCGACATCGGGTCGGATGCGGGCGAACTGAGCGTCGACAGCCTGCTCGCCGGCGAAGGGCGCACGCAGGTCACCGTCGACTTCGCCCCATTCTCCAGGACGACGAAGGCGTGTTCGGCCGACGAGCTCCGCGAACCACGATCCACGCTCGACTACGTGCCCTCCTACCTGAAGACAGAGCGCCCGATCACCCGTCGGCTCGATCTCTTGGCGGAGTTTCTCGAGCGTCACGGCGTCGACCAGGACTTCCGCGTCGGGCGGGGGGGCGGGCGGGTCGGCTACACCCATTGCCCCGTTGCGTTCTCGCCGGACGGCCGGCGCTTTTTCGGCCGCTTGAGCACGAAGGGGCCGGCCCGCCTCTACTACGGCGACCTCGAACGGGACGAGCTCGTCGAGGTGGAGGCGAGCGACGTGCGCGTCGTCACCACGTGCTGGGTCCGCACGCCCGAGTGAAGGCCGGTGTGCCGGCAAGCGGCTGGAGGGCGTCGGCGTCACGCCGGACATCGAGGTCGCTCTCACTCGAGCCTCGCTGCTCGATGGACGTGACCTCGTACTGGAGGCAGCCCTAGCGTGGGTTCGCGAACAGGACTAGTGGTGTGAGTCCCTCTTGTGCGGCATTTTGGTCGGTGCGTACGCGTTCGCTGCAAGGCGCAACGCAGCAGCAGGCGGGTACGGGCCGACCAAAATGCCGCACAAGAGTGACTCACACCACTAGCCCGTCCTGCTTGGGCCCCGGTCCGAACGGAGACGCGAACAGAGAGAAAGCTCGCAAGACCGTTGGACCGGGGAGCCACAGCCTCTGGAAGGAGGCAACTCCGCTCGCAG
>JAAELL010000337.1 GCA_024226735.1 bacterium
CCGGTTGGCGCCTGGAAACGTAGGCGAATTCGTGGATTCGGGGAGGCTTTCAGGTGCCGACCGGGCGTGGAGGATGTCGTCATGGCGCCGAATGACTTTTTCAACGGGCTGCTAGAGGCAGAACGTCACCATCATCCCGTCGGAGAAGTTGAACCCGCTCGGTCCCGGGCCGCCGACGTCGCGGTACCAGAACTGGAAGAAGTACGTCGTCGAAGGACTGATGAGACCCGGCCCCGCGTCCATCGGGGGAGCGTCGAAGTCGACGACCATCGAGCCGCGTCCGCCCGCGTCGACCTGGACGACGGGGAGGCGGTACAGACCGGAGGAGATGTCGACGCAGAGCACCCCGTTGCCGAACGGCTGCTGAACGGCACCGAGCCCGTAGAAGAAGATCCCGGCCTCCATCGGGTTCGCGCTGTCGATCGCGAGCCGGAACAGGTTGTCGCCGAGGCTGAGGCTGCCGCTCGCGAAGATCCGCGCGCCCGGGCCCGAGGCGTTCGGTGAGGTGATGCAGTAGGTGCTCGCCTGTGGCTGGCAGTCGTCGAGCAAGCGGTAGATCTCGCCATCGCGGTCGACGATGTACAGCTCGCCGGCCGCATCCTCGCCGAAGCTCGTGATCTCCTCCGGCGTGCCCGGCGACGGGTTGAGCTCGTCGGTGCGGTCGGTGAACTCCGTCACGTTCGTGCCGTCGTAGCGCAGGGACCAGATCGTGTCGGAGCAGTGGTCGGCGAAGAAGTACGTCCCCTCGAGACCCGTGATCGCCGAACCGCGGTAGACGTAGCCCGCGATGACCGAACAGCCGTCGGAGTGCGGGTAGGCGTGGAAGGGAAACACGAGCTCCGCGATCGGCGGGCAGTTGCTGGTGTCCCACGGCGAGTCGGCCTGGTAGCAGTGCCAACCGTAGTTCTCGCCGCCGGTCGACGACGCGGGCTGGAAATCCAGCTCCTCCCACGACCCCTGACCGACGTCACCGATGTACATGTCGCCGGTGAGGCGGTCGAAGCTGAACCGCCACGGGTTGCGCAGACCGTAGGACCAGATCTCGTCGTTGCCCGGCGCACCGACGAAGGGGTTGTCGCCGGGAATGAACGGTGCGGGGATGTCGACGTCGAAGCGCAGGATCTTGCCCAGGCTCTCGTCGAGGTCCTGCGCACGGTCGAACGGATCGCCGCCCATGCCGCCGTCGCCGATGCTGAGGTACAGCTTGCCGTCGGGCGCGAACTGGATGCACCCGCCGTTGTGGTTCTGGAACGGCTGGGGCAGCGTGTAGATGGTCTGCACGGGCGTCGGGTTCGCAACGTTCGACGTCGGGGGAATCGCGCTGTACTCGATCAGGTGCGACGAGCCGTCGACCTCGGCCGTGTAGCTGACGAAGAAGCGACCATTCGTCATGTAGTCGGGGTGGAACGCCAGTCCGAGCAGGCCGCGCTCGTTGCCGCTGTCGTTCACGATCGCCGAGAGATCGAGGAACGTCCCGACCTGCGTGTCGTTCGTGATGTCGAGGATCTCGATCCGGCCGCGCTGCTCGACGATGAAGAGGCGTCCGAAGTCGCCGGCCGGCGCGCCGGCGAAGAGCGGCTCGTCGAACCCCGTCGCGATGCGCTCCGTGGTCAGATCCTGTGCGGCCGCGTGCGCGCCAAAGCAAGAGAGGAGGGCCAGGGTGAGAGAACGTCGGTGCATGGGGACTCGCCGGACAAGAATGGTCGCTCGGTATCCCCACAAGTGTCGATGAGCGAAGTGGGGCCTGTCAATGCGGTACGGCTCTCGAGCCTCTGACGGCAACCCGAGCGCTTGGTCGAGCGGATTGTCCGGTGCACCCCAGGGCTACTTCCGCCACGAGACGGGTCTCGGCGATGCCTACTGTGCAACGGCCGCCAATTCGACGGGCTCCCTGGCGGCGCTGGGCGCGAGCGGCACGACGGTCGCGGCGCTCAACGACTTCACGCTGCGTTGAGGGGGTGGGCGCTCGGTCGCTACACTCGAGCACATGAGCGCCCCCTTCGAGCTGCCCTCCTACGCCCGCTACGCGTTCGAAGAAGTCCGGCGCGTTCACCTCGAGGTCTGGTTCGAGAACAGCACGCGCTGGGTGCGGCTCGACGTGTTGCGCGATCTCGTGGGCAACGACTCACCGTACGCCGTGCGCGTCTTCACCGAAGGGGACACGCTCGGCGCTCCGTGGCGCGAGCTCGAGGACGGCGCTTACCCGTGGTGGCGCGGGGCGACAGCCGACGAAGCGCTGAGCGCGTGCCTGGTGGGGCTCGGGGATCGCAGACCGATCCTCGAGGGTCTCGCCTCGCGTTCGAAGCGCTGAGTCCACGCCACGCTCCGCCGCGGCTTCGTGTATCGTCGACCGTCCTGGCCGTCGCTATCCAAGGAGCAATCGCATGCAGTGGAGTCTCGCCACGGTCCTCTTCGCCCTCGCAACGTCCCCCGCCGCGGGGCAGTGCCTCTCCCCGCTCGCTGCTCCGGGCTCGGACGACCCGGGCTTCGGGTGGAGTGCAGCGATCGACGGCGATCGATTGCTCGTTGGGACGGTTGCCCATGATCGCGCATACGTCTTCGAACGCAGCCCGACGGGCTGGGACCTCGACGCCGTGCTCGAGTCGGGCATCACCCTCGACCCGCCCGTGACGATCAACGTCGCGCTGGTCGGCGACACGGCCTTCGTGGCCAGTCGCCGCTGGAGTGCGACCGTCTGGGCGATCTACGTCTACGAGCGCGTCGGGGCGAGCTGGACCCAGACCGATGCACTCTACCCGCCCGCCCCGTACAACGTTCTCGGCGACGCGATGGACGTCGAGGGGGACACGTTGGTCGTGGGCGCCGACCGAGCGGCCGGCTCTGGCCGCGCGTACGTCTACGTCCGCGACGCGGGGACGTGGACACTCGATGCAGTCCTTCAAGCCAGCGACGGCAGCCAAGACGACCGCTTCGGCGCCGCGGTCGCAATCGACGGGGACCGGATCGTCGTGGGCGCCAACTTCGCGGACCTCGGGGCCCAGTCGTGGGTCGGCAAGGCCTACGTCTTCGAACGCACCGGTAGCGCCTGGACCGAGACGCAAGTGCTCGTTCCGACGCAGAGCCAGCACTCCGGCGCGGGGAGTGCAGTCGATGTGCGCGGCGACACGTTGGTCGTGGGCGCCCATAACGATTCGCCCGCCGCGACCTCCCATCCGGGTGCCGCCCACGTCTACGAGTACGATGGTGCCGTGTGGCAGCACACGGCCGAGCTGTTCGATCCGGCCGCCCTCGCGCACGGCCGACACGGCCAAGCTGTTGCTCTCGTGGACGAGAGCAACCTGCTCGTTGGCGCCCCGCTTCGCGACGTCGGCACCCAATCGGAAGCAGGTCGGGTCTACGAGTATGCACGCGTCGGAACGACGTGGCAGAGCAACGGCTGGCACGCGGGTCCGGACCCCTTTGCCGGACAAGCCTACGGCTCCTCCCTCGCGTGGGATGGAACCACGCTCGTCGTCTCGAACGCTTCGGCGCAATTGCCGCCCGTGGAAGAGATCTACGTCTCCGGCATCGCTGTCGGCCAGCGCTACTGCCCGGCACAACCCAACTCGACCGGGTCTCCGGGGCGAATCGATGCCTTCGGCTGCGACGAGCTGCTGTTCGGTCAACTCAGACTGCGGGCCGACAACCTGCCCGCGGGGCAATTCGGCTACTTCATCGCTTCGCGGACGCAGGCTCAGTCGCCGGGCCCCCATGGCGGAGTCGTGTGCGTCGGTGGTGCAGTCGGCCGTTTCAACCGGCCGCAAGACATCGTCGTCGGGCCGACGGGAAGCCTGATCGTCGACCTCGAAAACATCCCGATCTTCCCGCCCGTCGCCGTTCAACCCGGCGACACCTGGAACTTCCAGTGCTGGTTCCGGGACGTGGCGGCGGACTCCAACTACACCGATGCCACATCGATCACTTTCCAGTGATCGCTGCTCCGCGGGCTGAGCCGCGCGCGTCGTCGTCCGCACCTCGCCACCGCGCGCTACACACTCGAAGGCGCCCGTCTACGCACTAGGCCGCACATCACCCCCCCGTCGACTCCGTACTCTGGCTCCCCAAGATGGGCAGCCGGAGAAACGAGGAGAGAGCATGACGCGTCGCGACGTCACGATCGACGGCAACGAAGCGGCGGCCAAGGTCGCTTTCCACACGAGTGAAGTCATCGCGATCTACCCGATCACGCCGGCCTCCCCCATGGGCGAGCTGTCGGACGCGTGGGCGCAGCGCGGGCGACCCAACCTGTTCGGCGACGTCCCGCGCGTCATCGAGATGCAGAGCGAAGGCGGAGCCGCCGGCACCGTGCACGGCGCGCTGCAGGCAGGCGCCCTGACGACGACCTTCACGGCATCGCAAGGTCTCTTGTTGATGCTGCCCAACATGTACAAGATCGCGGGGGAGCTCACGCCGACGGTCTTCCACGTCGCGGCGCGCACGGTCGCAACGCACGCACTCTCGATCTTCGGCGATCACTCGGACGTGATGGCCGCGCGCATGACCGGCTGGGCACTCCTGGCTGCCAGCAACGTGCAGGAGGCGCACGACTTCGCCCTCGTCGCCCAATCGTCGACGCTCGCATCGCGCGTGCCGTTCCTGCACTTCTTCGACGGCTTCCGCACCTCGCACGAAGTGAACCGCATCGCTGAGCTGTCGCACGACGACATGCGCGCGATGATCGACCTCGAGCACGTGTACGCGCACAGGGCGCGCGCCCTGACGCCCGACCGGCCGGTCCTGCGCGGCACCGCCCAGAACCCGGACGTGTTCTTCCAGGCACGCGAGGCGGCGAACCCTTTCTACGCGGAAGTGCCGGGGATCGTGCAGGAGCAGATGGATCGTCTGCACGAGCTCGTCGGGCGCCGCTACCGGCTGTACGACTACGAAGGAGCCGAGGATGCCGAGCACGTTGTCGTGCTGATGGGCTCGGGCGTCGGTGCCGCCCACGAGGCGGCTCTCGCCGCCAACGCGCGCGGTGCGAAGGTCGGCGTCCTCAACGTGCGGCTCTTTCGCCCGTTCGCGGCCAGCGTCTTCGCCGCCGCGCTCCCACGGACCACGCGACGCGTCGCCGTCCTCGACCGCACCAAGGAGCCCGGTGCCACCGGCGAGCCCTTGTACCAGGACGTCCTGTGCGCACTGGCCGAGTCGGGCCGCGGACACGTGCAGGTCATCGGGGGCCGCTACGGCTTGTCTTCCAAGGAGTTCACGCCCGCCATGGTGGCCGCAGTGTTCACCGAGCTGGAGCGCGAAGAGCCGAAGAACCACTTCACCGTGGGGATCGTCGACGACGTCTCGCACACGAGCCTGGCCTTCGACAGCGAGCCCTGCGTCGAGCCGCGCGACGTGCGCCGTGCCGTCTTCTACGGTTTCGGCAGCGACGGCACGGTCGGCGCGAACAAGAACTCGGTCAAGATCGTCGGCGAGCACACCGACCTGCACGCCCAGGGCTACTTCGTCTACGACTCGCGCAAGGCGGGCGCGGTCACGGTGTCCCACTTGCGCTTCAGTCCACGGCCGATCCATTCGTCGTACCTGATCCAGCGCGCCGACTTCGTCGCCTGCCACCAGTTCCACTTCCTCGAGCGCATGGACGTCCTCGAGCTCGCCGAACAGGGCGCGACGTTCCTGCTCAACTCCCCCCACGGACCCGACGAGGTCTGGAGCGAGCTGCCGGTCGAGATCCAGGAGTCGATCCTGAGGAAGGAGCTGCGCTTCTACGTCGTCGACGCCCGGCACGTCGCACGCGAGGCGGGGCTCGGGCACCGCATCAACACGGTCATGCAGACGTGCTTCTTCGCGCTCGCCGAGCCCCTGCCCGTCGAGACGGCCGTCTCCGCGATCAAGGCGGCGATCAAATCGAGCTACGGCAAGTTGGGTGAAGCGACGGTCGAGCGCAACTGTGCCGCGGTGGATGGCGCGCTCGACTCGTTGCACGCCGTCGCCGTCCCGGCGCAGACGAGCGGGGAGCTCCGTCGGGCGCCGGTCCTGCCGCCCGACGTGCCCGAGTTCGTCGAGCGCGTCACGGGCCTGATCCTCGCGGGCAAGGGCGACCTGCTCCCAGTGAGCGCGTTGCCCGTCGACGGGACGTTCCCGACCGGAACGGCACGCTTCGAGAAACGCAGCATCGCCCACGACATTCCGATCTGGGACCCGGAGATCTGCATCGACTGCGCGCTCTGCGCCCTCGTTTGCCCGCACGCCGCGATCCGCTTGAAGGCGTACGCCAGCGAGAGCCTGGCGGGAGCCCCCGAGGCGTTCCGCACCAAGGCGTGGTCGGGGCCGGGCAAGTCGCTCAGCGGCCTGCAGATGACGATCCAGGTCGCGCCCGACGACTGCACCGGCTGCGGGATCTGCGTCGACGTCTGCCCCGCGCGCAGCAAGGAGGTCGCCAGCCACAAGGCGATCGACATGCTGCCCAAGGACGAGCACGCCGAGCGCGAGCGCACCGGGCTCGACTTCTTCCTGCGCATCCCCGAGATCGAGCGCGGGAAAGTGGAGCTCCAGACCGTGCAGGGTACGCAGGTGCTCGAGCCGCTGTTCGAGTACTCCGGCGCGTGCGCGGGTTGCGGCGAGACGCCCTACCTCAAGCTCCTGACCCAGCTGTTCGGCGACCGCACGCTCGTCGCCAACGCCACGGGCTGCTCTTCGATCTACGGCGGCAACCTGCCGACGACGCCGTGGACCCGCAATGCCGAAGGCCGCGGACCGGCTTGGTCCAACTCGCTGTTCGAGGACAACGCCGAGTTCGGCCTGGGCATGCGCCTCGCGTGCGACCACAAGCTCGACCGCGCGAGATCGCTGCTCGGCTCCTGGATGGCGGGCTCCAGCGACGGAGCGGCGCACGAGCTGTTGCTCCGCGGAGAGCCGCGGAACGAGGCGGAGCTCGCCAAGCTGCGCGTCCAAGTGGACGGCCTGAAGCGAGCGCTCGCGGGCTGCGACGATCCGCTGGCGCGCGAGCTCCGCGACCTCGCCGACGACCTCGTGCGCAAGAGCGTGTGGATCGTCGGCGGCGACGGTTGGGCCTACGACATCGGGTTCGGCGGCCTCGATCACGTGCTCGCCTCCGGCCACGACGTCAACGCCCTCGTGCTCGACACGGGCGTCTACTCGAACACGGGCGGTCAGGCCTCGAAGGCGACGCCGCGCGCGGCGGTCGCGAAGTTCGCGGCCGGGGGCAAGCCATCGCGCAAGAAGGACCTGGGACTGCTCGCCGTCTCCTATGGAAACGTCTACGTGGCCCAGATCGCGATGGGCGCCAACCCCAAGCAAACGGTCCGCGCCTTGCGCGAGGCCGAGTCCTGGCCTGGCCCCTCGCTGATCATCGCCTACAGCCATTGCATCGCGCACGGCATCGAGATCGCGACCGCGATGAGCCACCAGAAGGAGGCGACGACGTCCGGCTTCTGGCCGCTCTTCCGCTACGACCCGCGGAACGCAACCGCAGACGAGCGCCCCTTCCATCTCGACAGCAAGCGGCCGACCCGTCCCTTCGCGGACTTCGCCAGCAAGGAGGCGCGGTTCACCCTTCTCGCACGCTCCAACCCACAACATGCCGACAAGCTGATGGCTCTCGCTCAGCACGACATCGACGAGCAGTGGCGGCTGTACGAACAAATGGCGGGCGTCGTGCGTGACATGGGAGAAGAGCAGTGATGCAACCGAATCTGTCGACACCCGACCTCGGGCTCGATCTCCAAAACCCCTTCGTGGCCTCGGGCTCACCTCTGACTGGCAAGCTCGACTCGCTGCGCCGACTCGCGGCCGCGGGTGCCTCCGCCGTCGTGTGCTCCCGTCGCTGTTCGAAGAGCAGATCGAGCACGAGGCACTGAACGTCGCCAGCCTGCGCGACTTCGGTGCCGATTCGCTCGCGGAAGCCAGCGACTACTTCCCGGAGATGGAGACCTACAACACCGGTCCCACGCACGACCTCGAGCACGTCGCCGCCGCGCGCGCCGCGGTCTCGATCCCGCTCGCCGTCAAGATCGGACCCTACTTCAGCTCTCTGCCGTACGTCGCGCGCAGGCTGGCCGAGGCGGGCGTCGACGGCATCGTGCTCTTCAACCGCTTCCTGCGTCCCGACATCGATCTCGACACGCTCTCCCTCGACCCGCACCTGGAGCTGAGCAGCTCCTGGGAGTGCGGGCCGCCCCTGCAGTGGATCGCGATCCTGCGCGATCAAGTCAAGGTCTCGCTCGCGGCGACGAGCGGTGTCCATTCGGCGGACGACGCGTTGAAGCTCCTGCTCGCGGGCGCGGACACGTGCATCGTCGCCTCCACGCTGCTGCAGCGCGGCCCGGAGTACCTCGAGACGCTCATCGGCGACGTTCGTTCGTGGCTCGCGGACAAGGAGTACGCGTCGGTCGAGCAGCTCAAGGGCAGCATGAGCCGCCTCAACTGCCCGGATCCGCGCGGCTACGAGCGCAGCAACTACGGGCTCGCGCTCGTGTCGTTCAGGAGCGAGACGCAGTGACGCGAGCGCGCACAGCGCGGCTCCTGGAACGCGAGGACCTCAGCCCGAGCCTCGCCATCTTCCGCATCGAGCCCGAGGACGGCGTTCCGCCGTTCCGGGCGGGCCAGTGGATGAACCTCGGACTCGAGCTGGGTCCGCGGAACGAGATCGTCTGGCGCCCGTACTCGATCAGCTCCCCACCCGAGGAACGCGCGCACCTCGAGTTCTACGTCCGGAGAGTCTGGAAGCCGGTCCCCGGAGTCCTGACGACCGCGCTCTGGGAGCGACGCGCCGGCGACGCGATCCTGTGGCGGCCGCCCAAGGGGCACTTCACGGTCGACGAGCCCGAACCCGGCGCGGAGCTCGATCCGCGGCTCCTGCTCCTCTTGGCTGGGGGCACGGGGCTCGCGCCGTTCGCCTCCATCGTCCGGCACCTCGCGCACGTCGAGTGTGAGCGCGCGATCGTGTTGTGTCATGCGGCGAGCTACGTCGAGGAGCTGGGGTACCGCGAGCAGTTCACGCGCCTGCAGCAACGCGACTGGGACTTCCGATACGTACCGACGATCAGCCGTCCGGCCCACGAATCCAACCGCGGCTGGAGCGGACGAACCGGCAGGCTGGAGTCGCTCCTCGCACCAGGTCCCACTGGCGCTCCGTCCCTCCTCGAGCGTGAGCTCGACACCACGTTCCGGCCGGGCGCGACGGTCGCCTACGTCTGCGGTTACTCCGAGACGATTCGCAACGTGATGGCGGAGCTGAAGCCGCGTGGCTTCCGGGAAAAGCGAGCGGGGCGGGCGGAGTACGACGTCCTCGTCGATTCGTTCGGGCAGTAGCCGCAGTAGACCTGACAAGAAAGAGCGGTCGCCATCGCTGAAACGCCAAGTCCCTCTCTCCTGTTGCACCGCTTTCCTTCGATCCCATTCGACGCCTGGACGCCACTCGCGACCGACGAGCTCGCTGCGGCGTTCGAGGGCGCACGGTTCTTCTGGTGCCTGGCTGGCGGGCACGCGCTCGAGAGGTTCGTGGGTACGCCCATCCGCCACCACGGCGACATCGATGTCTCCGTCCTGCGCCGGGACCAGCTCGCATTGCGCGCGCACCTCGTCGACTGGGACCTCTACGCCGCCGATCCCCCCGGACAGCTGCGGTTCTGGCCCGTCGGCGAGCAACTCCCGGACACGGTGCACGACGTGTGGGGCGTGCGGCGCGGCCACGTTGAGTGGGAGCTGCAGATCATGCTGCAAGAGGCCGAAGCGCAGCACTGGGTGTACCGCCGCGAGCCCGCGATCCGTGGACCGCTCGACGAGCTCGCGACGATGCTGGACGGGATCCCCTGCCTGCGTCCGGAGATCCAGCTCCTCTACAAGTCGAAGGACATCCGCCCGAAGGACCAGGTAGACTTCGAGCGCTGCTTCCCCGCGCTCGGTAGCGCAGCGAAGAGCAAGTTGGCCGGGTGGCTCGCGCGTGCTTACCCAGCAGGCCACGCGTGGATCGTGGAGTGACGAGGGGGCCGCGCGCCCTCCAACACGGAACCACGTTCATCCACTAGGCTAGTCGGGCCGTGTGTTCGAACCTGTCACGAGACTGCCTCCACCGGAAACGGAAGCCCCGATGCCGACCCAAGCTCGAGCTCTTGCGCTCGTCCTAGTTGCCCTCGCTCCCACCGCTGCTGCCCAGACGATCACCGAGATCATCGACGCGAACGGCGACGGCAGCAGCATGCTCGACGGCTCCTTCGCCCCCACCGCCGACGCCTCGGGGAACGTTTTCGTGACGGGGCAAGACAGCGACAACGCCTTCAAGATCACGCCCGGCGGCGCAATCACCGAAGTCCTCGACGCCACGGGCGACGGAACGAGCGTGTTCGCCAACGGAGCCGCCCCCGCGGTCGACGCAGCGGGCAACCTGTTCGTCCCCGGCCTCGACAGCGACAACGTCTTCAAGATCACCCCGGCGGGGACGATCACGGTGGTCATCGACGCCACCGGAGACGGCGCGGGGAACCCGCTCGACCGACCGCTCGCAGTCGCCACCGACGCCGCCGGAAACCTCTACGTCGCCGGCAACGGGACCAGCAACGCGTTCCGCGTCACGCCGGCCGGCGCCATCACCGAGATCATCGACCCGACCGGCGACGGCGCCGGCAACAACCTCGCGGGCACAGCCGGAATCGACGTCGACTCGTCGGGGAACGTCTACGTGTCCGGACAGTCGAGCCACAACGCGTTCCGAATCACACCGGCGGGCGTGATCACCGAGATCATCGACACGACCGGCGACGGCGCCGGCAACACCCTGACCGGTCCCGAGTGGCTCGCCGTAGGCCCCGGGAGCAACGTGTACGTCACGGCCTTCGCCACCGACAATGCGTTCCGCATCACGCCCACCGGGGTCATCACCGAGATCATCGATGCGACCGGCGACGGTCAGGCCGCGCTCGACGGCGGCGAGGGCGTTGCCGTCGACAGCCTGGGCAACGTGTTCGTCTCCGGTTGGAACAGCAACAACCTGTTCAAGATCACGCCCGGCGGCACGATCACCGAGATCCTCAACTCGCTGCAGACGTTCGGCGGCGCACGCGGTGTAGCCGTCGACGCGAGCGACAACGTCTACGTCTGCGGGGTCTACACGGACAACGCCTTCCAGATCACGGCGCCCGCACCGGTGCCGATCGGCACGAGCTACTGCGGTCCGGCGCTCCCCAACTCGACGGGTCAGGGCGCGGAGATCTCGGCGATCGGCAGTCCGATCGCGGCGAGCAACAACGTCCAGCTCATCGCGGAACAGCTGCCGCCCGGGCAGTTCGGCTACTTCATCGTTGGGCAGACGCAGGGTTTCTTCGTGCCGCCCGGCTCGAGCGGCTTCATCTGCCTCAACGGCAACATCGGCCGCTACAACCAGATCGCGAACATCATCCAGGGGCCGACGGGCAGCATTCAGGTCGACCTCGACGCGATCCCGGTCAACCCGCCGCAGGCTGCGATGGCCGGCGAGACCTGGAACTTCCAGTGCTGGTACCGCGACCTCAATCCGACGTTGACGAGCAACTTCACCGATGGCCTGACGATCGTATTCCAGTAGAACGCGCGGAAGGCGCCTTGCACCTATGCTCGAGAGTGCAGATCAACGATCCCAGGAGGAGCACTCCTTGCACTCGCTACTCACGACCTCACTCGTCCTGGCGTCCTCGACCGCCCCGTCACTACCGTCGGGGACCTTGCTCGACGATGCCGTCCTGATCCGCACGTTCGCCAATGGCGCCGTGACGCCGATAACGCCGATGTCCGCCGCGAGCAGCGGCACGCATCTTTGGACGGTCGACGGAGGGAGCATCGGCGGGTCCGAGCTCGTGCGCTACCTGCCGGACGGCACACTCGACGCTGCGCTACCTTCCGGCTTCGATGCGCGCTCGATCTTCACGGACAGTAGCGGAGCACTGTTCGGCAAGGCCTATGGAGGCAACGTCTACTCGATCGACCCGAACGGCGTCGCGACGCTCTTGTTCGACTTGCCCGAGGGCAATCCTCAGGCCTCCGCCTCGTTCAACGCCGACGACACCGAGCTCTACACGCTTTCGACCAACGGCATCCTGCGTCGCTACGACGCGACCACCGGTGCGGCCTTGAGCAGCACGCCTCTCCTGGGATGGGGCGTCACCGTCCCCTCGGAGACCGGGCATCCCGACGCACACCAGCTCGAGACGACTCCGACGGGCAGGATTCTGACGTACTCGGACGGAATCGTCTCCGAGTGGGATCTCGCCGGCAACCGCATCGGGACGTGCAGCGTGCCGATCGCGACGGCGAGCGACTTCGACACCGTGTGGTCGTTCTCCGTCGCGGACCCGGGCTTCGTCTACCTACTCAACACCATCTCTGACGAGTGGGAGGTGTACGACGTCGGCACCGCGCTCGCGGTCAACTACTGCAGCCCGGCGGTTCCCAACAGCACTGGCTTTCCCGCTTCGATCAGCGCGACCGGTAGCCCGCTCGCCGCCGACAACGACCTGACGCTCTTGGTCGAAGACCTCCCCCCCGGTGAGTTCGGCTACTTCCTCGTCGGCTCCGACCAGGGCACGCTCGCGCCGCCGGGCTCGCAGGGAATCCTGTGCATCGTCTGCGCGGGCTTCCAGGGCTGTGCCGGCATCGGCCGCTACAACCGCTCCGGCGAGATCGTCCAAGGTCCGACTGGATCGCTCAGCGTCGACCTCACTGCCCTGCCTCTGTCGCCGCCCGTCGCGGTGGCTCCCGGCGACACCTGGAACTTCCAGTGCTGGTACCGGGACCTGGGCTCGAGCAACTTCTCGGATGCGATCGCCGTTCAGTTCCTTTAGAGGAGCATAGGCCTCGAGCGACTACGGCTCCGCCCGAACTGCAGGGGCCACTCGCTCGCCTGGCCACAGTCCATCCGGCACCGGCACCCGCGCGGTGCGGTCCAGGTAGAGCAGGAGCACCGTCGCCAGCGCCATGAGCGTCAGGAGGCCGAGCGTCTTGTCCGATATCTCCAGCAGCCGTCGCATGATCTTCCTCCGAATCGTGGCTGCTGGAGAGCGGGGCCGCAGCGCGCCGAACGGCGCGCTGCGCCAAGAGAGACGCCGCCGACCGACGATTCGTCCCGACACTGCCAGTTCGTTCGAAACAAGAGCGCGTCCGAGCCCCTCGGAAAGGCAAGCTGTGCGAGCCATCGAACTCTCGCCCCCTTGCCATGACCGACAACGACGCTGACTCCCGACCTTCCTGGCGCGACGCCCTCAAGATCTGGGGCCCGGCGCTCGTCGTCACGCTCGTCGGTTTCGCTCTCGCTCTGCGCTACATGGGTGCGCCTCCCCCCGACGAAGTCGTGATCGCTACCGGTGTGCCGGATGGAGGCTACGCCGCGATGGGCGAGGTGCTCGCGCAGGCACTGCGCAAGGCGGGGATCGAGCCGCGCGTGCTCGCTACCAACGGCTCGGAGGAGAACCTCGAGCTGCTGCGCACGGGCGGTGCGGACATCGGCTTGGTTCAGGGCGGGCTCGCTCGGCCGGAGGAGCCGGACCTGGCGGGCATCGCGAGCCTGTACCTCGAACCGCTCTGGGTCTTCGCGCGGCAGCCACTGCAACGCATCGACGAGCTGCGCGGCATGCGTGTCGAGCTCGGTGCCGAGGGCAGTGGAACGCGCCGGCTCGCCACGGAGCTCCTCGACCGCGCGGGCGTCGCGCTCGATCCGGCGGACGTCGCGTCGAACGATCCTCCACAAGCCCTTGAGGCCCTCGCGACCGGAGCCGCCGACGCAATGCTGATCGTGTCCTCCCCGCGCTCGCAGACCGTGCGGGGTCTGCTCGAGACCGAGGCTCCCGTGGAGCCCGCTAGCCTCGCGCGCGCCCGCGGCATCGCGCGCAACCTCACTTTCCTGGAGCCGATACGCATCGAGGCGGGCGCGATCGACCTCGCGGCGGACTTGCCCAAGGCGCCGCTCGACACCGTCGCCGCGGCTGCGACCCTGGTCGGACGCCAGGAGCTGCACCCTGCCGTGGTAGCGCTCCTGATCGAGGCGCTCGGGCCCCACTGCGCCGGCCGCGGCGTGATCGAAGACGAGGGCGCGTTCCCGTCCGTCGCGCTCCTGGACGTGCCGGCCTCGCTCGCGGCCCGTCGAGCGTTCGAGCGTGGCCCGTCCTTCCTGTTCCGCGTCCTGCCGTTCCAGGTCGCCGCGGCGGTCGACCGGCTCAAGATCCTGTTGCTGCCGCTCGTGACTCTGCTGTTCCCGCTGCTACGCATCGCTCCGCCGGTGTACCGCTGGCGCATTCGGCGCAGGATCCTGCGTTGGTACAAGCGCGTCAACGACCTGGAGAAGCGGCTGCGGGAACGACACGCCACTGCGGAGGAACGCGCGGACGCGACCGCCGACCTCGACCGCTTCGACTCGGAGCTGGTGTCCGTCAAGGTTCCCCTGAGCTACGCGGACGAGCTCTACGACTTGCGCCTGCACTTGCGCATGGTTCGTGCGGACCTCTCCGAAGGTCGCGGGCGCTGGGCCACGGCGATACGCCGATCGACAACAGTGCGTGTGAGAGATCAATCCGCCCCATCGCGGTCGGCCGACGCAACTTGAGCGCGACGTCGGGCAACCCGTGCGCGGGCGGGCGCGCGCGGTAGACGACACCGAAGCCGCCTTCGCCGATCACCTCGACGAGCTCGTAGCCACCGACACGGCTTCCCGCGCGGGTTCCAGACCCGTGTTCGGCGTCGCTCTCTCTCTCTCGGCGAGCCAGTGCAAGTCCGCGTCCGCGGCGAGCAGTCCCTCGAGCCGCGTCTTGACGTCCGGCCGTTCGCGAAACAGCTCGTGCAGGAACGCGTCGCGCTCTGCGCAGGTGGACTGTTCCAGGGCCCGGTAGAAGAGCTGGTCGAGGTCGTCGGACACTACCCCACCCTCTCGTTGCGCTCGTGCATCCCGCGAATTATGCACGAAGCTCCGCCGCGCGGGCCGCTCGCCGTGCTCGCGTATACTCGTGCCCGTGTCTACATCCACGCCCGACCAACGACGGGTCCCGCCTCGGCGCAAGCTCGCGGGCCTCGCGATCGGAACCGTCCTCAGCCTCGCGACGCTCGAGGGTGTGCTCTGGATCCTGCACGCGCTGTACGCCCCGCAGAGCCGTGTCCTGGCCGCGCTCGAACCGGCGCCCGGCGAACGACGCATTCTGTGCATGGGCGACTCGAACACGTACGGCGTGTACCTCGAGTCGAGCGACAGCTACCCGGGCCGCCTCCAGCAGTACCTCGATGCGGCGCCCGACAATCCGTGGCGCGTGTTCAACCTCGGCTACCCCGGACAGAACACGGCTCAGATGCGGGCGCGCCTCGCCGAGAACCTCGCGGCCTATCGGCCCGAGGTGCTGATCCTGTGGGGTGGTATGAACAACACATGGTCGCCGGCGATGAGCCATTTGTGGGACTCGCCCGACGCCGAGCCGACCGAGATGCGAGCCTCACTGCTCGACCACAGTCGCGCCCTCGGCGCGCTGCGCATGATGTTCCTGGAGGGCAAGCGCGTCACGCTGCAGGCCGACGAACGGAAGTACGAGAAGAGCATGTCGCGCGCCGGGGACTACGCGGTGCCCGGCCTCGCCGGCGCGGACCGCGGTGAGGGGTTGGGCGACGTCGAGAGTCCGGACTCGAGCGCCGACGAAATGAGCTACACGCCCGAACAGGTGCGCCGCAGCATCGTCATCGACCTGGCTCGTATCCGGGCGATCTGCGACGAGCACGGCGTCGTGCTCCTGCTTGGCCAGTACTGGGTCGACCGCGGCTGGGTCGACACCCAGATCAACGCGGCCATCGATACTTTCGTCGCCTCATCCGGCGTCCCCCTCGTTCCGCTGCGCGAGCGCATCCGCTACCTCGTCGACGTCTACGGTTTCGACAAGATCCAGTTCCGCGACCACCACGCGCGCGCCACGGGCAACCGCGAGGTCGCGCGGCAGATGCTCTTCGCGTTGATGGAGCACGGGATGCTCGAGGACCGGCCGGAGTGGACCGACGTGCCGCCGCTGGAGGAGCACCTGGGCCCGCCGCCCGTCGCGCTCGCGATCGAGCGCACGGCGCGCGCCGGCGACTTGGTCGAAGTCCGCCTGACCGGCCCCGTGCGCTCGCGCTACGTGATCAAGATCGAGGCGCTCGGCCGTGGCTCCGAACGGAAAAGTCCGATCACGGGGCATCTCGATTCCGAGGGCGAGGCCTACCGCAGGATCCAGCTGCCGCCGGAGCGAGACGACGCCGGCTGGCGACTCGTCGCCCATCTCGCGGGTGATGCGGAACATGCCGTGCAGCTCGACATCCCCTACGAGTCGGACCGATGAGGTCCGTGCGCCAGCCTCAGTAGATGTTGTAGACGAACGGCGTCGGCGAATCGTCCAAGATCAGGAACAGGACGATCGCCGCGGCGAGCACGACGAACGGGATCAGAATGTAGACCCAGGTGTCGCGCAGGAAACTCGCCATCCACCCATCCTAGTGGTGTGATGCAGACAGTTGCGGTCTTATCCCGAGTTCGCGGGTGCGTGCCACAAGGCGCGGCGACGACGCAACTTCGCTGCCAATACGGTGATACTGGGATTGGTCGCAGGAGCTGCAACGCCGTGGCGCGTGCATGCGGGCCGGGATAAGACCGCAACTGTCTGCATCACACCACTAGCGTGCTCCGGCTGGCCGGGGGCCCGCAACAGCCTCCTGCGTGGCACGCGGTGCTACGATGACGCTCTCAGATCCCTCTCCATCCGCTCCCGACGCCCTGCCAACATGAAGAAGCCGCTGCTCTCCGCCTCTCTGTTCGGACTCGTTCTCTCTACGGCCCACGCCGACATCGTCTGGACCGGCGCCGTCAGCGACGACATCTTCGACGAGGCCAACTGGGACCTGAGCGGTTCGACGGTCACGGTCGTCGACCCCAACGTGACCATCGACGACGACGTCGTCATCGCGAACACGACGAGCCCCGTCGAGATCCCCGACGGGGCAGGACAGGTGCGCTTCCAGGTCGGTGACGGCTTCACCCTGACGCTCGACAACGCGTCGACGGTCGTCCTCGGGAACGATGGCATCGGTGGAATCCCGATGACGATGATCGGGCCGGAGCTCCGCGTGATCAACGGCGGCAGCCTCGGTACGTTCTTCATCACCAACGGAACCCATCTCGACCTCGACGCGACGAGCACGGCGACCTTCGGTGGGCCGAACAACCCGATCAACCTCTCGACGGTCGACCTGACGTTCGGATCGCTCGTCACGTTCACCGACGAAGACCCGATGGCGTTCACCGTCGAGCACTTGAGCAAGACGACGGTCGACGGCGCCGCGGCTGTGGTCGGTGTGAACCTGCAGGTCGTCAGCGACGGAGCGGTGGGCTCGATCGTCACCGTCATCCCGATGCCGGTCGGCACGAGCTACTGCGGGCCCGCCATCCCGAACTCGACCAGCTTTCCCGGTGAGATCACGGGAATCGGGAGCCCCGTCGCCGACAGCAACGCGCTGATGCTCACCGCGAGCCAGCTGCCCCCGGGGCAGTTCGGCTACTTCCTCGTCGGGCAAACGCAGGGCTTCTTCAACCCGCCGGGTAGCCAGGGCCTGATCTGCCTCAACGGCAACATCGGTCGCTACAACCAGATCGCCAACATCATCCAGGGTCCGACCGGCAGCATCCAAGCCGACCTCACTGCGCTTCCGGTCAATCCGCCGCAGGCCGCGATGGCCGGTGAGACCTGGAACTTCCAGTGCTGGTACCGCGACCTGAACCCGACGTTGACGTCAAACTTCACCGACGGCCTGACCGTCACCTTCCAGTAGTGCGACTGAGCTCGGCTGGGTGCCTCGCCGCCCTCCTTCTGGCCAGTCCCTGGGCACACGCCGACATCCGTTGGGTCGGCGGCGTGAGCCAGGACGTCTTCGACGAAGCCAACTGGGATCTCAGCAACTCGGCGGTCACCGTCATCGATCCCGACGTCACGATCGACGACGACGTCGTGTTCCAAGGCACCACCGTCCCCGCGGTGATTCCGGACCTCGGCGGACAGGTTCGCCTGCAGATCGGCACCGGCCGGACGCTGACCCTCGACGACGCGGAGCTGGTGGCGGCCGGCAACGACGGGATTGGCGGTGCCCCGGGAGCAGGTCCGGGCCCCCGGATCGAGGTCGTGGGCGGCGGGCATCTCGGCGTGTACTTCATCACGAACGCGACGCACCTCGACCTCGACCCGACGAGCACGGCTTCGTTCGGCGGGCCCAGCAATCCGATCAACGGATCGACGGTGGACGTCACGCTCGGCGCGGTCCTCGCGTGCACCGGCGAGAGCCCCGGGGACTTCGTCTCCGAGCACCTGGCGAAGACGACCGTCGACGACCAGCCGGCCGTCGTCGGTGGAAACCTCGCGGTCGTCAGTGACGGAGCCGCAGGCTGCATCGTGACCGCGATCGAGCCCGGCCCGTCCGACAGCGACGACGATCTCTTGACCGACGCCGACGAGCTCACCGTCTACTTCACCGATCCGTTCGAGGCGGACAGCGACGCGGACGGGACACCGGACGGCCTCGAGGTCGCGCGCGGCCTCGACCCACTGGACAGCGCGAGCCGACTCGAGCGGCCAAACGTCATCTTCGTTCTCTGCGACGACCTCGGCTACGGCGACCTGGGCGTCCTGTTCCAGAACAGCGTGCCGGGCACGAAGCGTCACTTCACGCCGCATCTCGACCAGATGGCCGCGGAGGGCATGATCCTGAACCGGCACTACTGCCCGGCCGCGGTCTGCGCGCCGTCGCGGGCGTCGCTCTTGACCGGCGTGCATCAGGGGCACGCAACGGTCCGCAACAACCAGTTCGACAAGGCGCTGGAGTCGAACCACAACCTCGCGACCACGCTGAAGCGGGCGGGCTACTCGACGGCACTGATCGGAAAGTGGGGACTGCAGGGTTCCGGCAACAGCCCCGCGACGTGGCCCGCCTATCCGACCGCACGCGGCTTCGAGGACTTCTTGGGCTACGTGCGCCACGGGGACGGGCACACGCACTACCCCGCACACGTGACGCCGGCGCGCCCCATGAAGGAGCTGTACGCCGGCGACCAGGAGATCTCGGCACAGCTCTCGCGCTGCTACACGGCCGACCTCTTCACCGCGCGTGCCAAGCAATACATCGTCGACCAGACCTGGTCGAATCCCGACAAACCGTTCTTCCTGCTGCTCGCGTACGACACTCCGCACGCGGCCCTGCACCGCCCCACGCAGGCGTATCCGGCGGGCTCCGGCCTCACCGGCGGTCTGCGCTGGCTCGGCACGCCCGGCAACATGATCAACACGGCGTCGGGCACGATCGACTCCTTCGTGCACCCCGACTACGCCGGCCTCGGTTGGACGGAGGCCGAGGAGCGCTTCGCGACGGCGGTGCGCCGACTGGACGACGGAGTCGGCGACCTGATCCAGACGCTGCGCGACCTGGGCATCGACGAGGACACGCTGATCGTGTTCACGTCCGACAACGGCCCGCACGAAGAGGCGTACACGCCGGGACTCAGCTACGACGCGAACGCGTTCGACTCGTTCGGCCCGTTCGACGGGATCAAGCGCGATGCGTGGGAGGGCGGAGTGCGCATGCCGACGCTCGTGCGCTGGCCGGGCACGATCGCCGGCGGCAGCATCGACGATCGTCCGTCGCAATTCCACGACTGGCTCGCGACGTTCACCGAGCTCGGCGGCTGGACGACGCCCGCGCGCACCGACGGCGTATCGCTCATCCCGACGTTGACCGGCACGGGGACGCAGCGCGACGGCATCGTCTACGTCGAGTACTTCACGAGCTCGAGCACGCCGAACTACCCGGAGTTCGACCCGGGTCATCGCGGCCGCCAGCGTCGCCAGGAACAGGTCATCCACCTCGAGGGGTACAAGGGCATCCGCGTCGACGTGCAGAGCCACGCGACACCCTTCGAGATCTACGACCTCGCGGCGGACCCGCAGGAGGTGAACGACCTCGCCGGAACGTCGCCGTTCTTCGACGCGCTCGAGGAACGCATGAAGGCACGGGTGCTGCGCGTACGCCGGCCCAACGCATCGGCCGCGCGCCCCTACGACAACGAGCTCGTTCCCGCCACGACCGCCGCGGTCGTGGCGGGCGTCGACTTCGCGAGTTTCGTCGGGCTGTGGCCGTGGCTCCCCGAGCTCTCGCTCCTCACGCCGGTGCAGAGCGGCATCACGCCGGCGCCAGACATCGTGGCCCTGCCCGTGGCCACGGATGCGGGCGTCCTCTTCACCGGCTACCTGCAGGTGCCGGCGAGTGGCGACTGGACGTTTCGGCTGACGACCGACTCGGGCGCGCTCTTGCGGGTCCACGAGGCGCAGGTCATCGACGACGACTTCAACCACGCGGGCGTCGGCGCGATCGGAAGCATTCGGCTACAGGCTGGACTGCATCCCTTCCGCCTGTACTACCGTACCGCCCACGCTTCCCCGCTACTCGAGTGGACGTGGTCGGGGCCCGGCGTCTCCGAGCAGCCGGTTCCCGCTTCGGCGCTCGTTCGCGACGATCGGACGGCCGGTACGTCCTATTGCCCCGGCAACCCGAACAGCAGCGGCCTACCGGGATTGTTGATCGCGGAAGGGAGCACCGACATCGCTCAGAACGATCTACGGCTGGTCGCGGCGCAGCTCCCCGCCGGCGAGTTCGGATACTGCCTCGCGAGCCGAACGCAAGGCGCAATGACCCCGCCGGGTTCGGTCGGAGTCCTGTGTCTCGGAGGCAGCATCGCGCGGTACAACGGTTCGATCGGCGAGGGACCATCGTTCAGCACGCCTATCGACCTGTCCTCCGTCCCACTCTCGCCCCCGGTCGGCGTCATGCCGGGCGAGACGTGGAACTTCCAGTGCTGGCACCGAGACGGCGCGACGAGCAGTTTCACGGGCGCCGTCAGCGTGCTCTTCCCGTGATCGTCATGGGGTCCTGAAGCGCCACGTGAAGCCGCGCACGGACCCGTTCACGCCCACCGGATCGACGCGCCAGTAGTAGGTCGTCGCTGGCGCGAGCGCGGGCAGATCCAGGCTCGTGTCCGTCCGACTCCCGACCAGCGCGAGCGGGAACTCCATCCCGAAGTGCACGTCGTAGCTCTGTGCGTTGCCGCTCGGGGTCCAGCACAACGTCACGCCGACGGGATCGACGTCGCGCGCCAAGTGCAGCGGTGCGCGGACCGCGGTGCGCGACGGCAACCCGGCGGTCGAAGTCGTGAACGACCAGACATCTCCTTCCGTGAACGTGCCGTCGCCGTACGAGTCGACGCGCCACTCGTAGCGCACCCCGCCGGTGAGCGCCCCCACGTCGAACGTCACCTGGTTCGCCGGAAACAGCCCTTGCTCCTGCTGCATCTCACCCGCCGGACCGAAGTGCAGCACCTGCATCGTCGTCGCCGGTCCGACGGTCCAGGACAGCGTGGGCGCCAGGCCGACGCCGGTCGCCCGGTCGCTCGGCGCGGGACCGGTCGCGAGGTCGCCCCCATCGGGCCCCCCAGCAGCCGTTCGGAAGTGCCAGACGGGACCCGGAGTCGGCCCGTTCGCGTTGTTTTGATCGACGCGCCAGTAGTAGTCGGTGTCCGCCGCGAGAGTGCCGGGGTTGAACCGGTCGCTCAGCGGCGGAAGCGTCGCGAACAGGGTGAGGTTCGCGGGATCACTCCCGAGCCAGACCAGGACGGTGTCGGCGGACGTGCTCGGCAACCAGCTCGGATCGACGGACCGGGACACGCCCTGAGCACCATTCGCCGGCACGGGATCGACAGCTCTGCCGGGCGTCGCGCCCTCCTGCCCCGTGGGCGCGTAGACCGGCGCGTGATCCTGCGCGCCGTTCCACCAGGCGTCCAGCTCGTCGCGGAGCCCCTGGATGGTGGCTTGCACCGCCGGCGAAGGATCGAGGATGCGGTCGTCGATCTCCCAGGGGTCCGTGGCCAGCTCGTAGTACTCCTCCTCCACCGCGGTCCATTCGTCGATCACGTACTTGTGGTCCCGCGTGCGCACGGCCCGGTGCCAGCCCTGCGTTCCGCCGGGGATGCCGAGCTCGCTGAACGCCACGCTCGGCCAACCAGCCGGTGCACCGATCCCGACCAGGAGGTCGACCAGGCTACGCCCGTCGAGGCCGGAGCGCTGTGCATCCGTCAGCGGAAGCCCCGTCAGCTCGACCAGCGAAGGAAACAGATCGATGTTCGTCGTCAGCGCGTCGCTGACGAGCCCGGCCTGCGTCACGCCCGGGAAGCGCACGAGCAACGGCACGCGCGTGACCGCGTCGTAGCCGCCAGTGCCCTTGAGCCAGCAGCCCATCTCCGTCGCCATCTCACCGTGGTCCGACGTGAACACGACGACCGTGTCCTGCTCGAGGCCGAGTTCGGACAAGCCGCGCAGGATGCGGCCGATGTTCCAGTCGACCTGAGCGATCAACCCGTAGTAATACGCCAGGATCTCTTTGTGCTGCCCCTCGCTCAGCCCGGCGTAGCGCGCCTGTGCGCCTGCGAGGCGCGTCGTCGTCGCGACCTTGCTGAAGTTCGGCGCAAGCTCGAGGTCGACACTCGGGTGGTGGCGATGTGCCCAGTCCATCGGATCGGCGGGCCCACTCGGCAAGAGCGGTGTGTGCGGAGCGATGAAGGAGCACACCAAGAAGAACGGCTGCTCCTCTCCGCCCGTCCCGGCGCGCGTACCCAGGAAGTCGAGCGTGCGGTCGGCGAAGTAGCCCGCCGGGTGGAACTCGTTGGTGTTGAAGGTGTAGCCCGTGAAGGCGAGGTCTGCGGGCACGCCCGGCACCGCCCGGAAGTTACCGCTCGCCGCGTAGGTCGGCACGCCACGGGCCACGCAGTAGTCGCGGTAGTCGTCCTCGTCGATCACGACGTCGAACCCGAAGTCCTCGGACAGCGGCCGCGGTTGATCGAGCCAATAGAAGTGGTGCTTGCCGATCGTGCCCGTGACGTATCCGGCATCGCGCGCAACGTCGAAGATCGTCGTCTGATCCCGCGGCTCCCAGACTTGGTTCCAGCGCAGGCCCGTCGCGTGCGGCCAACGGCCGGTCACGAGCGCGAAGCGCGAAGGCGCGCACTGGGGTGCCGCGACCGTTGCGCTCTCGAAGCGCACACCCTCCGCGGCGAGCCGATCGAGCTCAGGCGTCAGCGAGCCGCTCACACCACCGAAGCCGTTGCCGTAGCACCCGAGCGTCCGCGCACTGAGCTGATCGACGAGGATGACGAGCACGTTGGGGCGCTTGCCGACTCCCGCATCGGACTGGGCGCCGGCGGGCACGCCGCACACGACGAGGATGCAGCACACGAAGAGGCGGAGGGACATCCCGCTCAGATTAGCCCATCGCCCCGCGGGCGGGGCGGCCATCACCTCGTCAGATCGTCGACGTAGGCCTCGAAGCGTCGCTGCAAGCCCCCGAGGCCCGTGTCCGCGAACGCTCGCTCGAGCGCGGTTTCGCGTTTGCCCTCTTCGATCAGGGTCTCGAAGATGCCTTGGAACAAGAGGCGCGTGTCCCGATCTGCGTGCAGCAGGAAGTGCACGAACGCCCAGGCTTGCGCGTAGTGGGCACGCGAGTCCGCGTAGAACTCCGACGGCGCCTGGTAGAGGAACTCATCGAGCGGAACGAGCTCGAGCTCGGCGAGCGTGTCGATGTGACGCCGGTTGACGAGAAACTGGCGCGTCTCGAGCTTGGTGAAGTCCGCGACCTCGTACACCTCCGCGAGTCCCTCGTTGAACCAGGAGGGAGGGTCGGACATGATCGAGTCGAGGTACTGGTGCAGACCCTCGTGGCGCACCGTCTGCATCATCTCGTCGTGTTCGGGCAGGTTCCAGATGAGGAGCTGGTCGAGCCACGGGCTGTAGAGCCCCGCGGCATTCTCGATGCGCACACCGCTGATGTCCTGGAAGTAGCCGCGAAAGCCCTCTTCGCAGGAGAAGAGGTACACCGAGTACGGGCCGAGGCTCGCACCCGCCGGCGCAGGGAGCGCGGACTGGTAGCGGGCCAGCGCAACTTCGAGCACCTGGCTCGCTTCCTCGCACGTCCGCGCATCGATGTCGGAGGCGACGACGAAGTTCTTCGAGCGGTGCTCATGGACCTCGCGCCAGTTGGGGCCGTTGTCGATCTTGGTCAGCATGCCGTCGACCGCGGCGAGCTCGCCCGTGTAGTCCTCCCGCGCGAGCGCATCGGCGATGATCTGACGCACCTCGCCACGGCCGCCACTGAACAGGAGCATTTGCGCGAGCGCCGAAAGGACCATCGGTTCCTCGGGGAAGTCCGCGACGACCGCCCGGCACTCCTCGGCGGCGCGCGCGGTCGTGTCGGTCCAGCTGAGAGCCAGCGCTTGCTCCAGACGCGGCAGAAAGAAGTCCGGATCGAGCTCGATCGCGCGCCGAGCGCTCTCCAGCGCTTCCGTGCCCTGCCCGAGCTCACGTTGAAACCGTGCGAGGAAGTAGTGCCGCAACGCCGGCTTCATGCGCCTCTTGCTCATCTTCCGCACGACGTTCAAGCCGCTGCGGTACGCCTGCTTGTCCAGGAACTTCAGCGTTCGTTCGAGCGAGTTGCGCGCGAGCGCGGTCTCGGTCTGCGCGTAGGCGACGACGATGTCGCGAATCTCGCGCGCCTCGACCACGTCGGCCTGAAGCGTCTCGGGAAGCTCGAAGTCCTTCTCGAACTCCTCCCAGCGCTCCTGCACCTCGGCACCGACGACGCTCTGAATCCAGGCTGCCTCGGCGTTACCCTTGACGCGCACCTCGAGCGCGCCGGCCATGCTGCTGAAGCCGAACTGCCCGTAGAGATCCGCTTCCTTCTTCGTTTCGAGCAGGCGCCGGCCATTGCAGCGGACGGTGATCTTCGTGCGCTGGACGTCGATGCGCACGACCCACTTGTCCTTGATCATCTTGGGCGAGAGCGTCACGCGATCGAGGACCCGCATGCGGCCCTCCGCGATCCGCTCGATCGACGTCGGGGCCCAATGCGTCTGCTTGGCGTACGTGGGGTAGCTGCAATGAATCCGGTACGCCTCGTCACCCTGGATGCACACGTCGATCCACGGCGGAGTCAGCTCCTTCCCGGCAAGACCGCGAAACTCGATCGTGTACGGGCCGTCGAAGATGGCTTGGTGCACGTACTTGGGCCGGTGGCGCAGGTACGTGAGCATCTCGCGCACGCCCTCGCTGTAGGGCGGATCGAAGTCCTCGAGCCAACGCGGAGCATAGTGCAGCTCCATCCGCCCGCTCACCGGCTTGTACGAGACGATCTCGCCCGAAGTGAGTGCGTTCGCATCGATCGCCCGCTCCTGGGACCAGAACGTCGAGCGCGCGAGCAGGTCGGCGACCGTCCTGCGCTGCATGAGCAACGCGGGCTCACCCGCATGGTCGCGCGCAAGCTCCTGCAGGACATCGCGCGCCTCGACGAATGCGTCGTCCGCCATGCATTCCCTTGCGCGTGCGATCCCCTCGGTGACAGCGAGGGGAGGAGTCGACGGTTCCTGGGTTCCCGCCAGGAAGAGGAGCATCGAGTAGTGGGCCAGATGCATGATTCGTCCTTTGAGACCTACGCCTCAGTCTCAAGGGGATTCATACCCTCGAACCGATCATTCCGCTGGCGTTTTTCTGCTCGGACCGCTTCGCATGGGTTCAGCGGCTGCCGTCCACCGCCGAAGCCGGCGCTCGTTGCGACACACCGCGGCAGAATCAACTTCCTACAAGACCCGGTGCGCGAGCAGCACCGCCCACACAGTCGCGAGCGAGCCGAGCACCGCGCCGGTCCTCCATGCCTTCCCGTTCGCTGTCATCAGCACAGGCCCGAGCACCGGACCGGCGAGCACAGTGAGCCCCGCCCCGAGCGCGACCGCGAGCGGGAGCCGGAGCGACGCCAGCTGCACGAGTGCCCACAGAACAGGCGGGAGCAACACGAGTGCCGGCGTTACCGACATCAACGCAATGAGCACATCGAGCCACGGCCGACCGCGCAGGGTCCAGCGCGCCAGAAGACCGGCGGCACTCGGTGCGAGGACCCAGACGGTGAGGTGCGCCGATCCGGGCGCGACTGCGAGGGCACAGGCGCACGGAAGAGCCCAGCCCCGCCAGACCGCCCGCGATACGCTCGTCGGCGACGCGCCGCTCGCGCGTCGCGCGGGCCATCCCCAGCATCTCAACCGAGAGGCCCAGCAAGATCGCGCCAAGGCATGCGGTGTTGCCAGCCGCTACCGCCCCCTCGGCCCCCGCCGGTACGCCCAGCGTCGTCGCGACCGCGTCGAGACCCAGAGTCACGACACCCGCGCAGAGCGCCACGAGCGTCACGCGCACCGGCAGCGCTGCGAGGGCGCGCGCCGCGGCGCTTAGCCGCAGAGCAGCGCGGCCGCAACGCCGACGAGGGCGTCGACCGGACGGGCGTAGTGGACGAGCCGCACGCCACCGACGTCGAAGAACGTGTCGTGGCGCGCGTCCGCGGCCCGCACCTCGCGCTCTGCGAGCGAGCGCACCAGGGCGAGCACGAGGTCTCCCATGTGCTGCACGCTGCGCGGGTCGAGGTGCTCGACCAGGTCGTCGGGTGCGTGGTACGCGGCCGCGCCCGCGACCAGCGCGATGTCGTAGCCGGACTTCCCGGCACGGTCGAAGACTTGGAAGTCGGTCGTATTGGGAAGGAGCTCGAACAGCTCCTCGGCGATCGAGCTCGCGGCGATCGTGGGGACGACGTGCGCGAGCCGCTCCACGAGCACCCCGTTCGGCGTGCCGACCTGGATCAGACGTGCCGGGCCGCCGTTGCCGGCGGCCTCCAGGTTGACGAAGCAGTCGATGTCCGTGAACGACGGGTGCTCGTGCGCGAAGAGCTCTGCGCCGAGGCGACCGAGCTCCTCACCATCACTCAGCAGGACGACGACATCGGCGAGGAGCCGATGGTAGCCCACGCTACCGGGCCACGGACTACATCGCCGAGGAGGGCTCCATCCACACGCGCCAAATCGACTGCGGGGTCTGGTCGCGACTCTCGTCGACGACGCGCCAACCCGGAAGATGCACTTGCATCGGTCCCGGATCGTAGGCGGCTTCGAGGATCGCGTGGCCGTCGCTCAACGTGCGCGTGAGGACGCCGCCCGCGCCACGGATCTCGGCCGCGCCGAGCGGACGCGAGGCGCCCGCCACGTCCCGGGTGCCGACCCAGACGTGCTCGCGGCGCGCGGGCCGCAGGTGGACCTCCGCGACGAGCCGGTCGCCGTCCGCCGTGAGCCGCGAGCGACGACCGCCGTCGACGCGGTAACCCGACACCGTGACGAGCCACTCGAAGTCGACGTCGCGCGGGACCGCGTCCCAGACGATGTCACCGAATCTCCCCATGCGGCGGAGCGGCGGAAACGCCTCGCCCGCGCTCTCCGCGATTCGCCCCCGCTCGAGCTGCAGCTGCAGCTGCACGGCGAAGCGTTCGAGTGCTTCACCCCGCTCGTCGTACACGCGAAACGCAAGCCCATGCGCGGGCAGCTCGTCGCGGCACACGAAGTCGACGCCAGTCGCGGGCACCACGACGTCCCGGCACGCCGGCATCCAGACACGAGCGTCGCCAGTGGGGGGGAGAAGCCGATAGGCGCCGTGCGGAACGCCCTCGAACGTGAACCGATGACCGCCGCTGCTCGGCTCGGCGGTCGCCGTGAAGAGGCGCCCGGAACCGTCCTGCGCAACGAGGCGCAGCACGCCACGTGGCGTGTGCGCTCCACTCTCGCTCGAGAGCAATCCGGTCAGATCGCCGAGCGGCAACGGCCGCAGGATCGTGTCCACCGAAGCCGGCGCTCCCAAGCGCAGCTCGAGCTGGGTCGCGTAGCGCTCGAAGCGCGCGGCATCGACGCTGAGCTGCGCCGGCCCCGGGGCGAGGCCCGTCAACTCCCAGCGCCCCGCCTGGTCGGTGCGAGCGGTAGCGACGCGACCCCCGGCCACGGACACCCGAACTTCGGCATCCGTCAGCGGTCCGTCGTCGCCGGTCACCGAACCCCGAATGCGCGAACTCGGCGTGAAGCGCAACGACACGGGCCGCGGGTGTCGACCCGGCCAGACGTGCACGCGCGCGGCTGCTGCCGAGCCTCCGTCGACAGTCCGTGCACGCAGCACGAGCGTGGACCGCAGCCCATGACGCGTCTGAACGAGATCGGGCAAGGGCGCAAACCGCACCCACGCTCGCCCCCCGACGCGCGCCGCGAGCCGCCCACGCTCGCTCGGCACCGAAGCGGGTTCACCCGGCAGCTCGAGCGAGAAGACCAGCGCATCCGCCGGCGCGTCTGCGTTCGCAAGCAGCAGCTCGTACGTGGGACCGACGCGCGCACGCACGACGACGGGCGCCGTACCGCCGTCATGTTCGATCGACGGCGTGCACTCCAGCCGGCGTGCGCCGTCGTGGACCGTGAGCGCGTACGTCCCGAGCACCCCATCCGGCACGCGGCCGGTTCCTTCGCTCGTCGTCCGCGACTGCAGGCATTCGCCCGACGTCCCCTCGAGGACGAGGCTCAGCCCGGGCAATGGCTCCAACGTGCAGTCGTCGACGACGCGCAGCACGAGGGGCGCACGCGCCGCGGCGGCGGCGACGGTCTCGGTCGTACGTGGGCGCACCGGGAGCTCCGGGGTGCCCTCGAGCTCGGCCTGCGGGATGGACTCGATCTCCGTGCGCGCCGCCGGTTCGACGGGGAGCACCGAAGGTGTCGAACCGAGCCGAGCGGGTGCCAAGATCGCCGTCGCGGTGATCAGCGCGGCGCAGGCGAAAGCACGCGTGAAGCGCCGGCCCGTCCGCGTCAAGGGGACCAGGGCGAGGCACCACGACCGACGGTCACCCCCGTGTGCGTCGTCGAGCTCCTGGCGCAAGCGCTCGACCCCGCGGCGCACGCGGCTGCGCGCGGTCTCGACGGGCACGCCGAGGCGGGAGGCGATGTCGCGCGGCGGCAGATCCTCGAAGAAGCGTAGGTAGATCGCTGCGCGCATCCCCTCGGGCAGCGCTTCGATCGCGTTCGCGAGCTCGCGTTGCACCGAGAGCGTAGCCGCGATGTCGGCGGCCGACGGAGCGGTCGCCGGCCTCGCGACCTCACGCTCCCGCGCGCCGCGCCGATCCTCGGACCGGCACGCGTTCAACGCCAAGTTACGGGTCACGCGCGCGATCCATGCGCGCGGCGAGCCGAGCGCGCCCGGCGGGCGCTCCATCGCGGCGACCCAAGCGTCCTGCACGACGTCGTCGGCCCGACTCTCGTCGCGCACGAGCCGCCGCGCCAGGGCACGGAGGAAGTCACGCTGCTCGAGCAGCGCGTCCAGGGTCGAGGGCTCTTCCATCGTCTGCTCCACTGGACACCGCGCCCTACGAAACCGGGGCAGCGATTCCGTGGAAAACTGGCTCGGCGCGGACCGGATCGCCGGTTCCCGGTGTCGTGTGGGGCATGCAGTTCCTCCTTTCCCAGATCGACCTCCTGATTCGCGGCGAGTTCACGCACGCCGAGCGCCTGCGCCAAGCGCGGATCGAGATCCCCTCGCGCGCCCTGTCCGTCGGCGTGATCCTGCTCGGCGCCCTCTACGGCTTCTGCATGGCGCTGTTCGGGACACTGCGCGGGGAGGGGTACGGGCTCACGCATACGCTGCTCGTGATGGTCAAGGTGCCCGCACTGTTCCTCCTGACTCTCGCGGTCACGTGTCCGTCGCTCTACGTCTTCTCGGCGATCGCTCGCTCGCGCCTGGGATTCCGTCAGACGCTGCGGCTCCTGCTCGCGGCTACGGCAGTCAGCCTGACGGTGCTGGCGAGCTTCGGCCCCGTGACCGCGTTCTTCACGTTCAGCACGAAGAGTCACGCGTTCATGCAGATCCTGAACTTCGTCGTCTTCGCCGCCTCTGGCTGCGTCGGGCTCGTCTTCCTGCACCAAGCGCTGTCGCGCGTTTTCGAAACGGACGCTGAACCGGTGGAAGCCGCCGAGGACGTCCCGCGCCCCGTCCCCACGCTGCACCGGCGCGGCTCGGCACGACGCATCTTCTTCTTGTGGACGCTGATCTACGGCACCGTCGGCGCGCAGATGGGCTGGATCCTGCGTCCCTTCATCGGTGCTCCGCACGTCGACGCGGAGACCTTCCGCGCGACCGAGTCCAACATTTTCGAAGGCATCCTCGAGGCACTGCGCTACCTGTGAATGAAACCCGCGCCGACGTCGAAGGCATCCTGCGCGCCAGCGGCCCATTCGCTCCGGAACGCGCCACCGTACGGTGGCGGCGCCTGATCGCCGTCGCTTGTCTCGGCAGCTCGACGTACGGGCTCGCGATGGGCTCGCTCGGCGGCAAGCTCGCGGGTGCCCTCTACTCGGCCGTCAAGATGCCGGCTCTGCTGCTCGGAACGACCGCCGTCTGCGTGCCGAGCTTCTACGTCTTCAATGCGCTGCTCGGACTCCGGGCGGACTTCGCGCCGGCCCTGCGCGGCATCCTCGCCGCGCAGGGCACGGCCGCGGTGGCGCTTTGCGCATGGACGCCGGTGACCCTGTTTTTCTACGCTTCCGGCATCGACTATCCGGTGGCGCTCCTGTGGAACGTGAGTGCGCTCGGACTGGCGGCCGGCGCGGGGCAAATCACCCTGGGCCGGCACTACCGACCACTCCTCGAGCGCGACCGACGGCACCGGCACGCCCTCACGACTTGGTTCGTCCTCTACCTCTTCGTCAGCGTCAAGGTTGCGTGGGTCCTGCGACCCTTCGTCGGGGATCCACGCCTCGAGACCAACTTCGTGCGGCCCGACGCGTGGCAGGAGAATCCCTACGCGAACTTGTTCTGGACCGCTGCTGGACTCGTGTGGGGTGCTTGGCGGACGTTGATGGGAGGGTGAGCGTCAGGGTTCTGCAAGAGCCTGCAACGTTTCCGGCGCACGTGCATGAATGCAGGTCGAGCCCATGAGTGCACGTCCCGCCCCCCTCCAGATCGAAGACCTACTCGACCACGCCGAGTGGATCGGGCGCTTGGCGCGGCGGCTCGTCGGAGACGCCCATGCCGACGATCTCGTGCAGGAGACTTGGCTCGCGGCGCTCCGCACGCGCCCGCGAACGGACCGCTCCTTGCGCCCGTGGCTGGCCCGGGTCGTACGCAACTTCGCACGCCAACACGCGCGCGGCGCGCGCAGCGCCGAGCAGCTGACGGAATCGAGTGCGCCGCTGCCGTCGGCCGCCGAGCTCGCCGAGCGCGCGGAGGCCCAGGCGACGCTCGTGCGTGCCGTCCTCGCGCTCGACGAGCCGCAGCGCTCGACCGTGCTGCTGCGCTACTTCGAGGGCATGACGAGCGAACAGATCGCCAGCCGTCTCGGTGTCCCCGCCGCGACGGTCCGCAGCCGCCTGCGCAGGGCGCTCGACGAGCTGCGCGGCAGGCTGGATGCCACCGCGGGAGATCGAGGGGCATGGCTCGCCGCGCTCACTCCCCTGACCTTCCCCGCACCGTGGACCGTTGGGTTCCTCGCAATGAAACTGAGTACGAAAGTCGGTGTCGCCTGCGGTCTCGCAGCTCTGCTCGCCGTCGGCGGATACGGATTGCGCAGACTCGTCCCCGCGTCTGGCGGCGAGCACGGCAACGCCCCCGCGGAGACGGCGCTCGAGACGGCGGGACAGGGGGAGCAGCCGGGCTCGAGCGTCGACGCGGCCGCGTCGCCGGCGTCCGAGGTGGCACGCGCCCCGATCCCGGCATCGCCCACAACGGAGCCCGCGGCGTCCGACACGGCGACATGGCGCGGCCGGCTCGTCGACGAGCGCACGGGCGAGTCCGTGCCGCGGTTCCAGCTCGTCGTGGGTCAGGGCGATCGGAAGGACGAGCTCGAGAGCGATGCGGACGGGCTCTTCACGACCACGACGGCGTTCGCCGCAGGCGCGCTCGAGCTGCGGCTCAACGATCATCCGGAAGTCGCACGCAACACGATGCTGCAGATCGGTGCGAGCACGCTCGATCGCTCGAGCGCCACGAGCTTCGCGTTCGACCCGGCGCAGGCCGCCGTCGTCCACGACGTCCCGATCGAGGTCGGGCCGACCTACCGGCTCGACCTCGGAAAGCCACCGGAGCTAGCGCTCGAGGACCTCGTTGCGACTGTCCTCGCGAAAGACCGCACTTGGCGCAACTACCTGCGCGCCGTCGGATCGACGCCCGTGCGCGCCGGCGACCGGCCATGGTCGCGCTTCGGCCGGTCGCCGCGAGGCACGCTCGAGAATGGCCCGCCCTGGATCCTCGAAGTGCGCAGCACGGACGGCCTGTGGCTCGGGCGCGGCGAGGTCGACTCGATCGTCGGCATCTACCCCGGCGCCGTACACGTCGAACTCGAATCGCGCGGCCGAGTCGTGGGCCAGGTGCTCGACACCGGCGGAGCTCCCGTCGCGGACGTCTCCGTCTCCGTTCACGCGGGCGACACGCGCGAGGCCACGAAGACGGACGAGCGGGGCGCGTATACGATCGAGTGGGTTCCGCCGGCGAGCTACGCGATCGAGGCGCACTCGCCGCGGCACGAGCCCGTGCAGGCAGCGTGCGAAGTACGCGCGAACGAGGACACGACCCACGACGTGACGCTCGTCGCCCTGCAGCGGTCCGGAGCAATCTCGGGGACCCTCGCGAGCCGCACGGGCGAGTACGCCGAGCCCGTGCTCCTCGTGTTGGCGGCCAAGGACGACCTCGCGCGCCAGCTACACGCGATGGCCCAGTGGCAAGCGAGCGAGGACGGCACGCAACACGGGACCTTCGCGTTCGAGGACGTCCCGTCCGGCGACTACGTCCTGTGGGCGCACTCGGTCATGGACTGCTTCGCCTGGTCCCCCACCCAACACGCCGTCCGCCCCCCAGCGAGCGGCCTCGAGCTGGTGTGCCTCGACGACGCGCCGACCGCGCACCTCTCCTTCCGCGTGCTCGACGCGGAGACGGGAGCGAAGCTCGACTCGTTCCACCTTAGCTACTCGGCCAACGGAGCCCTGGAGATGGGAATCGGCATGAGTACCGACGCCGCGCACTTGCTCGACGTGCCCACGGACGGCTCGCTCGACTGGGCCGTCGGCGCCGACGGCTACGCGACCGCGTTCGGCACGCTCGCCGACTTCACGTCCGGGGGCTCGTTCCGAACGGCCGAAGTGCAGCTCGAACGGGGTTGGCGCGCGCGCATCCAAGCCGTCGCTCCCGACGGGGCAGCCGTCTCCGGCGTGTCCATCACCGTCGACGGAACACGGGTCGCCACGACCGACGAAGACGGCTTCGCGACGATCCAAGCGGACGCACGACCCGCCGCGATCGTTCTTCGCACGCGCACGGGGAGCACCGCGACGGCGGATTCGGTCTACGACCTCAAGCTCTCGAACGAAGTTACCGTGAATCGTTGAGGAAGTGTAACTCGCCCCGGGCACGGCGGTAGAAGCACTGGGGCAAGCGACCGCCACGCGTTCGCCGCTCCGCGCCGTCCGAGCGACAACGGACGGCGGCGCGTTCCTCCCCGCGTCCCGAAGCCTTCCGAGGTGAGTCATGCCGCGACCCTCGTTCCTCCTCGCTCCGGTTCTCTGCGCAGCGATCCTCACACCCTTCGCTCGTGCCGACGTCGAGCTCCCCGCCCTTTTCGGCGACGGGATGGTCCTGCAGCGCAACGTCCCCGTGCGTGTCTGGGGCCGCGCGGGTGACGGCGAGAAGGTCACCGTCGCCTTCGCCGGCGGCACACGCACGACGACAACCGGTGCCGACGGTCATTGGCGGGTCGAGCTCGACCCTCTACAGGCTGGCGGACCGCACGTCCTGACGGTTCGCGCCAGCAACACGCTGAGCTTCGACGACGTCTACGTCGGCGACGTCTGGCTCGGCTCCGGCCAGTCGAACATGGTGATGACCGTGCGCTACTGCAGCGCGTTCGAAGAAGAGGCGCCGCGAGCGGACCTGCCGCTGATCCGCATGTTCCGCGAGGCCTCGCCGCCGGCGTCCGAGCCACAGTGGCGCGGCAAGGGCCGCTGGGTCGTCTGCTCGCCCGAGACCGTCGGCGACTTCTCCGGCGTGCTCTATTACTTCGGACGACGCGTGCACGCGGAGGTCGGAGTGCCGATCGGCCTTATCGAGTCGGCGATGTCGGCGACACCGATCCAATGCTGGATCAGCGCGCGTGCCCAGCACGCGTCGCCGGCGCTCGGAGAGTTCGCGGCCGTCGAGGAGCAGGCGTTCCACAAGTTCGACATCCCGCTCGAGCAGACGCGATACAAGTCACGCGTCATCCGCTGGCGGGAGCTCGCCGCCGAGGCCAAGGCCCATGGCAAGAAGCCACCGCGCAAGCCGAAGAACCACGCCGAGCTCTACATGCGCCAGGGTGGTGTCGGCGGGTTGTTCAACGGCAAGATCGCTCCGCTCATCCCCTACTCGCTGCGCGGGATCCTGTGGTACCAAGGCGAGAACAATGTCCAGCAAGCTCCTCTGTACCGCTTTCAGCTGCCGCTGTTGATCCAAGACTGGCGCACCCGCTGGGGACAGGGCGAGCTGCCTTTCGCCTGGGTCCAGCTGCCGAACTTCGCCGAGGGTCGCACGGACGCGGACTGGGCTCTCGTGCGCGAAGCGATGCGGCGCGCCCTCCGCGTTCCGAACACCGGGATGGCCGTCGCCCTCGATCTCGGCGAGAAGGTCGACATCCACCCGCGCAACAAACGCGACGTCGGCGAGCGGCTCGCGGCGTGGGCCCTGGGCAAGGTGTACGCACGCGACGTCGCGACGTCGGGCCCGTTGCCAGTCGCATGGGAAGTGCAGGGCGGGCGGATGGCGGTGCGTTTCGATCACGCGGGCGAGGGCTTGGTCGTGCGCGGCAGCTCGGTCATCGGGTTCGAGCTGTCCGGAGAGGACGGGATCTGGCACCCGGCCTTTGCGCGCGCCGAAGGCGCACGAGTCTTCGTCGCGAGCGAAGCGGTTCCCGCCCCACGCCACGTGCGCTACGCGTGGGCCCCGGATCCCGACTTCAACCTCTACAACGACGCCGGGTTGCCGGCCTCGCCGTTCACGAGCGAGGACATGCCGGACTGCCGCTTCAGCCACGCCAAGATGAAGCGACCGTTCTGGTACGTGCGCCTGGCGTCACGGTAAGGGCTCGACCCGGGGCAGCAACTGGATCGAGAAGTCGATCGCCCGCTGCATCAGGACGCTGTGGACCACCGCGCCGCTCCATTGCCCGAGCCGCTCGAGCAAAGAGCCACGACGCACCCACGTGTAGGCTGCAGGCGCTCGTACCAGATCGTGTAGCTGCCGAGCCGGCCGTCACGCCGGTGATAGAAGCCGCGCGGTGGAACGTAGAGCTCGGGCTTCTGGGCGGTCGCTGCGTCTTGACACGGTACGGCGAGGAGGAGCGCGAGGAGCATGAGCCGAGCGTAACCGACGCGAGCCACCGATGGCGCAACGTCTGAGGGCCGTTGCAGGGAACGAGCTATCCATGACGTGAAGGAGCGCACCGGACGGATCCGATGCGCTCCAACGTTCCGACTCCTCCCCACTCTCCGATAGGGATGGAATCTCTCTCCGTGCTGGCGTCCTTCTAGGGAAGGAACGTCACCGAGCAAGCGTTGCTGAAGTTCGAGGTCTGAATCCCGCCGACCATGTCCCGGTGCCAGACCTGGAAGTGCCAGGTCTCACCGGGCTGGGCCGCGACCGGGCCAGTGCCCTGCGGGAGGTTACCGGGGAAGATCTGAGTCGAGATCTCGCCGTCGACGCCGCTGAACTCGATCTCCGTCACGTAGCGACCGATGTTGCCACCGATGCACAGTCGGCCGACGCTTCCGCCTGGCATGTTCAGGTTGCCGATCGTGAGCGACGTGTTGAGGTAGCCGAACTGGTTCTGGGGCATCTCGACGCAGTACGCGGTGTGCGAATCGCCCGCCGACTGCGTGCCTTCGATCCAGAGCCACGACGAGTTGCGTCCCCCACCGGAACCGACCGAGTTCGGGTTCGCATCGCAGTACTGCACGCCAACCGCGCGGTCGAGACCGGCGTCGTACGTCGGGTGGTCGAGCGTGGAGCCGTTCAGGCGACCACGAGCGTCCCCGGCGGTTCCCGTGTCCGTCGTAAAGAGGACGGCACCATCATCGCTGAACGTGCTCGCCTCGCCGTCCCAGCGCGTGCACACGCGACCGTGCAGCTCCGCGTCGGAGGAGTCGGCGAGCAGCCGGTGCCGCTCGGCGAGGGCGATCCGCCCGTCGAACACTTCGTCGGAGATGTTGCCCGACACCATGTACATGTCGAAGTTCTCCGTACCGATCCCGAACCAGGACTCCTCGGCGTACGTGAGGAAGAACCCGCGGCCATCGGTCGCGATGCTCGGACCCCACTGGTCCAGCTCGGGGTCGAAGTCCTCGAGGGTGGCGCTGATCAGGCTGCGACCGAACACCTCGCCATCGATGATGACCCGGGCGTAGATGCTGCGCTGGAAGCCGGAAGGGTGACTACCGGAGGCGAAGCGGCGGTCGTAGGCGACGATCGAGGGGCGCTCGTTCGTGTTGCCGAGGTCCGCGTCGAACTGGGAAGTGACGCTCGGGTTCGCGCAGAGCGCGCTCGACTCGACCTGGAAGTTGCCTTCGCCGGACGCCGCGCCACCGCTCCAGACGATGCGACGAGCGTAGACCTGGCCGCGGCCGTCGTCGTTGCTGTCACGGATCCAAGCGACGGTCCAGTAGTGCGAGTTTGAGCTCGGGTCACCGACACCGTTCGAGATCGTCGGCGTGATGTCGTTGGCGGCCGAGCTGTCGACCGTCACACGAGTCCCCACGAACGATCCATCCCAGTCGACGACTTGGTACTGCACGTTGCCATGCGTCCCGCCGATGAGGCTCGACCAGATGACGCAGAAGTGCGTGTTGAGGAGATTGTCGCGGCCCGTGCCGCCGACGTCCGGATTGCGCTTCGGAACACCGAAGGTGCTGATCTGGAAGTCGGCACCAGCGAGATCGAAGATGCTCATGTCGACGATGCGGCCACGGATCTCACTGCTTGGACCGTCGGGGTTGACCGACGCCACGACGAGGGCCCGGTCGGGACCGTAAACGTAGGCGAGGCGCGGGCTGGTCCAGTTCGCGTTCGACATCTCGATTGCAAACGAATCGCCCTGCGTCGTGCCGGTGGAGTTCCACTTCGTCACGTACACGTCGGCGTTGGCGGCGGAGGTGTACTCCTCCCAACACGCGAGGTACTCGTCCGACTGGCCGCAGAAGACGATGTCGGGACGCGAGTCGTCCGCGACGCCGAATGTCTGGCTGAAGGCATCGAGCGGCGGGTCGATCGTGACCGGCAGGACGGCGTTCGCCAGGAACGACTCGGGAACGCGCAGCTCGATCGCCGAACCCGTCCAGGTCCGCTCGATCGACTGACGCGCGCCGGCGGCGTCGACGACGAATGCTTGTCCGTAGGTCACTTCGCCAAACGTGTCGTGCACGAAGCGCAGCATCTCGCTGGCGCCCGCACCGTTCTCGAGGCCAGCCGAGTTGAAGGTCGACTCGCCCAGGACCGGACGCAGCTCCGTCTCGACCGCCATGCGGACGACGAGGTCGCCCGAGCCCGGCAGCTCGTCGAAGACGAACGTCTGCTCGACGCTGTCGAGGCCCACGTTGTAGACCTCACGCAGCCCAGTCCGCTCGAGCTCGACGGTGGTGTCCGTCTCGACGGGCTGACCGACCACGGCTGTCCCAAGGGTCGTGTTGCCACGCGTCGCCTCGACGACCTCGAAGCGCACGGGCCATTCCTGCGGCGATTGCTTGCCGAACACGGGGTAGACCGTGAGGCCGCTCTCGTCGAGGCTCGCCCGGAAGTCCCGGGTACGGACCCAGATGTCACCGTCGGCGGCGACGTCCACGAGCGGCTTGGTCATGAGCTCGCGGATCGACAGCGGCGCGTCGAAGTTGTTCCGCGAGAACGAAGGCGCCTCGATCTCATGCTCGGGCGAGGTGGGGTTCGAGGGCGGCCAGGGCGCGTCCTCGAAGCTCTGGGAAACAGCCGGGGCGGCGAGGCCCGCGACCAAAAGGGGCAAAGAACAGGTGTGGTTCTTCATGATCTCGTAGGAGTTGTTCCGCATGCAGGCCGGTAGCGAGCGGAGGCGCTCTCCCTTGCGGGAGTGGGGTGCTGGCCCGGGGTTCCATCACCCCGAGGTACCGAAGCTCTCTCGGCTTCAACACTGCCCGTGCGGGTCCGGGGAATGAACCGACAGCGATCTCGAAAATCCGGATCCCCTCCGGCCGACGATGGGACGCAGGAAGGGCCATGGCTTCTCTCGGGCCGGCGACGCGCCGGCGTGGGAGCTCACGAACGGAACCACCGCAATCCGGGAGTCTGCGTGCTCCTGTCAACCCTGTGTTTCTCTACTCACCGCTCCGCAGCTTGGTCAGCTCGTCGACTGTGCGCGCGAGGCGACGCTGGGCGCGGACAACCGCCTTCGAGAGATTGCCGATTCTCGTTTGCGCGCCCATGTCGGTGAATGGGTCGTCCAGCCAGACGTCGAATCCACGATTCCAAGACGCGCGATCCGCATTGAGTCCCGCGTCGAGCCGACGCCCGCCGAGCCCCAACGCCGCACACTCCTCGCCCAACGCCCGCAGGTACCGGCGCGCGCGCCGCAGGTGGCTACGCGCTTCGTTCACGCGGTCGTGCTTGATGGACGACGCAAACCACCCGCCGCCGAACAAATCGAAGAGCCCCCAGCGTCGAGCGCCTTTCAACGCCTCGGCGGCGTCCGCGAGACTGCGACGTGCCTTTCGCGCGCACCCCATCGCTCGCTGCACGACGTCTCCCTGATCCATTGCGTCCATGGGGAGCCGTACGCACGCGAGCGGGTCGCATTCAAGCGGTGTGTGCCCGCGGCTTCATTCGGGTCAGAGACGCGTACCGAGCGCGCAAGACAGTGGATTCCGCGGAACATCTCCTACGCCGTGTAGTAGGAGACGAGGAACGCCCCGGCGCCGGGTGACGCGAGACCCCAACCACACCCATCAAATGAACTACCCGACCCTCGCGGGGCGCCGGGTCGCGCGTGCAACGTGTACCGCGACTCTGACCCTCTACGTCTCTCTATCCGCATCAGCACAATTCGTCGGAGAGGGGAAGGTCCTCGAATCCGGCACGGGCATGCGAGGAGACTTTTTCGGCTTCACTTCCGCGCTCTTCAGCGACCGCATCGCGGTGGGAGCACTGCGCGCCGCCGACGACAAGGGTCGCGTGTACGTCTTCGAGCACGATGCGGCCGGGTGGATGCATACTGCGGAACTGCACGCCGATGCGGGCGCGCACGACCTGTTCGGGGTCCAGCTCGAGCTCTACGGGGACACCCTGATGGCGAGCGACTCGGGGCCGGCGTCCGCGATGAATCACGTCTACGTATTCGAAGCGCAAGGCGCCGATTGGGTCCGCACCCAAGTCCTCGCGCCGCGGGGCAGCACGGGTGAACAGACGCGCTTGATCGCGCTCGGATCGGACCTCGCGGTCGTGGGGGCGCCGATGGCCGATCATCCGGCGGCCGCGGACGCCGGAGCGATCTACCTATTCGAGAGGCTCGGCGGTGTCTGGACGCTGACCCAGAAGGTCTTCGCGCGCGAGCCGATCGCGGGCGCACAGTTCGGCGGCAACGCCGCGCTCTCGGGCAACCACATGGTGGTTGGCGAGCAGACGCACGAGCACAAGGACAACACCGTCTACTTCTTCACGCGCACCCCCGCCGGCTGGACCCAGACCGAGACCGTCCGGGCCCACGACAGCGTTCCGCGGGATCTGTTCGGCAAGGCACTGGCGCTCGAGGGCTCGACAGCCATCGTCGCCGCGCCGGAGAAACGCGAGACGTGGTTCCGCCAGGGTGCCGTCTACGTCTTCGAACGCCACGAGGGCAGGTGGCGTGAGCACGCCAAGCTGACGGAGTCCTTCGCGACCCAAGGCTCGTTCGGCAACCGCTACGGTGGTTCGGTAGCCCTGAGCGGAGGCAGCCTGATCGTCGGCGCGGCCCAGGCCAACCCTGCGCCGTCCATCGGGGGCCAGGCGTTCCTGTACACGCGCGACGAGCAACGGTCCTGGAACCGACGGACGACGCTCGACGGCGGCACGCTGTCCTTTCTGGGCCTCAGCGTCGAGATCGACGAACGCTGGCTCGTGGTCTCCGCCCCCGACGCCATCACCCAGGCGCTATCCGGACCGCGGGTCTTCGCCTGGCGGCGCACGGGCGAGAACGCGGGCGCGAGCTACTGCCACCCCGACCCTGGCCCATCCGGGCCCGCACCGGACCTACGTGCCGTGGGCAGCACGCTCGTGCAACGCAACGACCTCTCATTCGTCGTCGACAGCCTGCCGCTCACGAGCTTCGGAGTCCTACTCGCTTCGCGGACCGTCGCGGACCGACCGTTTCATGGCAGTGGGGCCGGCACACTATGCCTCGGTGACCCGGTGCTGCGCGCTTCCGGCCCACTGGCGGGCAGCGCGGGATACCAGTCGGTCCAGATTCCGTTCGACCTGATCATCCCTCCTTCGGGCGTAGAGATCGGCGCCGGCGAGACGTGGAACTTCCAAATCTGGTTTCGAATTCCGGGACCCGCTTCGACCCACACCTCTACCGCGGTCACTGTGAGCTTCGATTGAGCGTGAGTCTATCCGAAATAGCAGAACGGAGATAGCTCCGACACGCACGTCAATGAACGAAAAAGAGGTGGTCCTTTGGACGCCCATAAAGGGAGTCCAAGGGGCTTCTCTTTTGAATGTCTTCATTGCACTGCGCAAGGGAGATGTCGACAATGCCGTTTTCTCCCTGCACACCCCCCCCCCCCCCCCCCTCCCCTCACCCCCCACCACTCTCCACACCACCCCCACCCACCCAGCCGCCCCGCCTTCTCCTGCCTTCCC
>JAAELL010000338.1 GCA_024226735.1 bacterium
ACCCCCTCCTCTTCGGGGGCTTCGCCCCCGGAACGCCGCGCTACGCTTCAGCCAGCTTGAAGGCTGGCTTCGCGCGGCTCCCCCAGTTGGAGGATGCGGCGGCTCGGGGAACTCGGGCGGCAACTATCCTGACACCGGGGGGAAGCCGCCGGTGGTGATCTCGAGGTGCAGCTCGGAGTCGTTCGCGTTGGTGGCGCTACCGTTCCACAGCCCCTGATAGCTGTCGGGGTTGCCGACCTCGAGGAACAGGTCCCAGACCATCGTGAACTGCATCGCGTCGACCGTCGTCAGCGGCCGGATCTGGTAGCCCGTCGTGTTCTGCACGTGGCGGCCGAAGTGCAGGATCGGCGTGTCGACGCCCTGGATGTTCGGGATCCCGGCGGCGCTCGTCGTCGTGAACGAATCGAGCATCGACGTCATGCCGCCCGCGCCGTCGCCGTACTCGATCGTGCCGGGGCCCCCGATCTTGTCGAGGAACTCCGCCGTGGCGCCGGTCATGCGCCACTCGGTCGTGAAGGCGGTGGGGGCAGGCAGGCCCTGCGCGATGCTCGGCGCGGCGAGCGCGATGCCGGGGAGGGCGCGGAGGGCGATCGAACGGGCTCGGAACTGCATGGGGACTCCGAAGGGCTCCAGTGGGTGGGGACCCCCCGATCATCTGGCGGCGCGCGCGAACCCGCAAGCCACGAAGAACCCCCGCCGGTCCTGGGACCTGACGGGGGTGAAATGTGCTCCCCGCGGGGGGGGGCGTCGGCGTGCGCGCTACTTCTTCGGCAGCACGTTCTCCCGCAGCCAAGAGTAGACCGACTTGGTCACCTTCTTGTCCGAGAGCAGTTTGGCGTTCGCCGTCTTGACGGTGCTCACCGTCACGTACTCGAGGCCTTCGTTGGCCTTCTGCGCGGCCTGCTGGACGCGCACGGCGGCTTCGCGGGCATCCTTGCCGACGACCATCTGCGTCGGGAGACCCTCGAGGTCGCCGATGCCGTGAACCATGTTGAAACCGAGCGTCTCGGGCTGCGGCGACAGCAGCACGACGGCGCGCGCGTTCTCGTCGTCCAGGGCGTGCCGCACGGCCAGCGAGCAGCCGGCGCCGTGGCCGATCAGCGTCAGGTTGCTGGCGTGGATCGTGGGCTGCTCACGCAGGTAGTTCGCCGCGGCTCGCATGTCGCGGCTCGAGAGAGCCCAGAGCGTCTGGCGCGCCTTCTCGTCGGACGTCTCCCAGGCGACCTCGGTGGTTGCGCTCTCGCCGTGACCGCGAAGGTCCACCGCGAGCACGCCGAAGCCGTACTTGCGCAGGTGCAGGGCGAGCGCAGTGAGCTGGCTGCGATCGCCACCCGCGTCATGCACGAGCAGAGCGGCGGGGGCGCGGCCCTTCTTCGAGCGCGGCGGGTAGAAAGTCGCCGAGAGCTCGAGGCGGTCGCGGGTCTTGAGCTTGATGCTCTCGCCGACATCGTCCTTCGTGTCGTCCGCCGGGAGGGCGCCCGTGCGAGCGGGCGCCGCAGCGGTTGGCACGGCTGGAACTGGGTTCGAGACCGCAGCCAGGGCGGTTAGCGTTAGTTCGAGCAACATGTTTTGGTGCTGGGGGGGGGGCTCGGCCCCGTGGATGGGGAGCCTCGCGATCTGCCTGTCGATAGGAGCAGCGAAGCTTCGCACCTCGGTAGCTGAGTTCCCGAGGTGCCGTCCTTCGTCCGCGCCGGTCGTGGGGTCGAGTCTAAGGGACGAATCCCCGCTAGCAAACCACTAGTCACCGCCCCACGGGCCGGGTACGGACTATCCGGGCAGAAGGCTCCCGTGCCTTCCTCTGTCTACTACGCCTGCGCGCCGTTTTCGTGCCTGACACACCTGTTAGATTGGGCTTGTCGGGCGATGGGAGCTCGAAGGCTGCCGCGCTCATTCTCCGCTCATGAACGTCCCTGGCGAGCCACTCGAACCGCCCGAGGACCGTCAGCCGAGCTCGAGCTGACGACGTGCGTCGATCTCGTCGCGGTTGAGGGCCGCGATCGCGTCTCCGAGCTTGTCGGACAAATCCCAGTCCGGGTCGATCGCGTGGCGCACGTTGCGCATGAGCTGGACCGCCATGCGGAAGACGCGGCAGACGTCTCCGGGGTTCACGCCGAGGTCGGTCTCGAGCCCGTCCATGCTGATGCCCCCGTACCAGGACAGCGTCGCGGGAACGAGGCCCCAGTCGGGCCGCTTCATTTCCGGCTCGACGCCATGCCGGGCCTCGAGCCCGCAGAGCTCGTTCACGAGCGAGGTGACCGCCGTCCGCAACCCGCCGAACATGCGCGCGGGCACCCACGCCCGGTCGGCGGACTTGCGCTCCTCGTGGATCAGCGCGACGAAGACCATCGCGAGTGCGCGCGACGGCAGGTTCTCGAGGACGCCGCGGAAGAGCATCTCGGTCACCTGCACCTCGTACCCGTTCAGGGCACGCGCGATCTTCCCGCGCGCGGTGACCTCGTCGCCGTCGAGGTAGCCGAGCTCGTCGAGGAACGCCAGGTGGCGCGCGATCAGGCGCCGCTGGTCGCGGCGGTGCTTCTTGATCGTGCGCTCGTTCTCCGCGCGTGCCTGGAACTCGTGGAAGGACTTCTCCCAGGCTTCGCTCACGCGCTCGCGGCCTATGCGACCGACGAGGTGCAGTAGCGTCGAGTACGACAGCCGGAAGCGGCTCACGACCGGTTCCGGATGACCCGCGATCAGGCGGCTGATCGGCGCCTCGAGGAATTCGCGGCTGCCGAGCAGGCAGAACACGTGCCCCGCTTCGTCGATGCCCTGTCGTCCCGCGCGCCCGGCCATCTGCATGTAGTCGCGCGTGCGGAGCCAATCGAAGCTCACGCCATCGAACTTGCGCAGCGAGTAGAACACGGCCGAGCGTGCGGGCATGTTGATGCCGAGCGCGAACGTCTCCGTCGTGAACAGGAGCTTGATCAGGCCCGCGGTGAACATGCGCTCCACGACCTCTTTTTGGATCGGAAGCATGCCGGCGTGGTGGTACCCGACGCCGCGGCGCGTCATCTGAAACAGGTCGCTGTCGTACTCGGAGCGGTCGAGCTGGAACAGGGCGATGAGGTCTTCCTGCAGCGCCTCCACGCGCGCTTGCTCGCCCGGATCGAGCAGGGCGCGCGCCTCGTTGGCGCGGGCGAGGCGCTCGCAGTCGCGCCGGCTGAACGAGAAGACGAGCGCGGGCAGGAGCTCTTCCTCCGTCAGATGGTTGAACAGTGTGCGCGGGTCGGGCCGCTCGTGGATGCGCCTGCGCCCGCGTTCCCCGCGCTTCGGGCGGCGGCCGTTCTTGTCGTGCGGCCGTTCCTTCTGCCGGCGCCCGGGGCGATCGCGACGCTTGCCTTTCCGCAGACGCTCGAGGTCCGTCGCCGGGTACACGCCGTGCTCGTCGTCGCTGCACAGGTGGGTCAGCGGAACGGGGCGGCGGTCGTCGCGGATGACGACCGTCTTCTGGGCGCGGATCTCGTCCATCCAGGCGCCGACCTGGTCGACGTTCGAGATGGTCGCCGACAGGCAGATGAGCCGCACCTCGGGGGGCAGGAAGATCAGGCTCTCCTCCCAGACCGTGCCCCGTTCGCGGTCGTCCATGTAGTGGATCTCGTCGAAGATCACGTACTCGACGCTCTTCAGGAAGTCGGGGCTCTCGAAGATCGCGTTGCGCAGGATCTCGGTCGTCATGACCAGCACCTGGCCCGTCGCGTGCAGCGTGACGTCGCCCGTCATGATCCCGACGTCGACATCGGGGTCGTCGCGGAAGTCCCGATACTTCTGGTTGGAGAGGGCCTTGATCGGGGCGGTGTAGATGCAGCGCTTGCCGCGCTGGACCGCGAGCGCCATCGCGTACTCGGCGACCAGGGTCTTGCCGGCCCCCGTCGGAGCGGCGACGAGCACGTTGTGCCCGCGACGCACGGCATCGACGGCACGCACCTGGAACGGGGAGAGAACGAGCCCCTTCCACTGCTCGACGACGTCTCCCTCGCGCGTCTTTTCAGCCGCGGATTCGGAGTGCGGGTTGGTTGGAATCGGGTCCGGTCGAGGGTGCAGAGGCATATCTCCTGACGGATGTGACCGTACCGGAGGACCCACGAGTGTCGCGAGTCGTGGTCGGAGAGCGAAAGCTCGCGTCGCTCCAAAGGGGCTGGAGAGCTCGAGTAGGGACGAGTATTGCTTCGGTGTCGGACTTCTGCTCGGGCGCGCTTGAGCCGCCCCTCTCGAGTCGGTATGTAAGCAACCCAGCGGTTCCGAAAAAAGGCCGAATCGCCCCCTCCCTCAGACTCTGCCACTTTCGAGACCTCGCATGGACGCACAAGGCAACTTCCAGTCCGGCAACCAGCTCCAGCGCCACCTGTCCTCGCTGAAGGTCATCTCGCGTCTACTCGGGCACGAGCTGCACAACCAGGGCGGCGCCCGCTCCATCAGCCTCTCGCGCGAGGAGGTGGCCGAGATTCAGACGACGCTCGATCTCTTCATCGAGGAGGCCGGCAAGCGGATGACGAGTGGCGGCGGCGGAATGGGCACCGGGGCGCTGGCGAGTGATACGCAGCTGGTTCCGGCGCGGAATTGACTCCCTTTAGGGCCTGGAGCTGCCCGGACGGTCGGCCCGCCCGTTCCCTTTGCGCGGCTGTTGGCTTGGGGTCCGGCCCCGGTCGTGAACGTGCCCGCTTGCGTGCCCCTGCCCGACGGCGCGGCGCTTGAGGCCGGGAGCAGTGGGGTGCACCAGCAGTTGGGCCAAGGAGCAGTCCTGCGCCCGACCGCCTTTTGGCCTCAATGCGGCCAGTCCAAGCGCCGCTGGCCTCAACCGCCACGCCGTCGGGCAGGGGCACGCAAGCGGGCACGTTCACGACCGGGGCCGGACCGCAGGCCAATAGACGGGCAACGGCGCGCGACGGGAACGGGGAAGTGCGGGCCGGCCCGTCCGGGCAGCTCCGGGCCGCGGGCGGGCCGCCAGACGGACCTCACCCCCCTCCATTTGCTACGTTCACTCCTCGATGCCCCTCTCCGCCAACCCCAAACGCGCAAGGGTCCCCGCGTGGATTCCCCTCGGCATTGCGCTGGCTGGCTTTCTCTGGCTCCTCACCAGCCTGAGCCGCGATGCTCAAGGTCGTGGCGTGGCCAGCGTCGACGCCTCCTGCTACCGGCTCCATTCCGGCGCGCAGTGGGTCAGCGAGGCGTGGCGGAACCGGATCGAGCGGGTGCTCGTGCGCGCGGGGCGGATTCCGGCCGGCGACCGTGAGGCGATCGGGGAGCTCGCGCGGGACCTCGCGCAGCTCTCGTTCGTCGCGGAGGTGGGGGAGCCTGAGGTCATTTGGCCGGACGGCCTCTCGCTGCCGATTCGGCTGCGGGAGCCGGTCGCGTGCGTGGGGGTCGGGGAGGACTTTCTTCCGGTCGCGGTGGACGGGACAGTGCTCGCTGGCTACAGCTACGCGCCGCACGAGGCGTACGGCGGGTGGCTGCCGGTGCTCGGGCCGGCGGGAATCGTCTACGAGACGATGAATCCGCTCCAGCCCGGGGACGTCCTCGACGATCCGCGGCACGTCGACGCCCTCGCGGTGGCGGCGTCGATGAACCAGTACCTCGGCACGACCGACCGGCGTGCGCTCGGACGCGTCCTGATCGACGCGAGTCGCAAGCTCGGTCCGGACTCCTTGCCCGGAGGCGTTCGCCTCGACCTCGAGGGGGCGCGGCGCATCCTGTTCGGGCGTCCGCCCGGCGGCGATTTCCCGGGCGAGTTGCGCGAGCGGGACAAGTGGGAGAACGTGTCCGAGGGACTCGCGCGTCTGGCGGCTGGCGAAGCGTGGGAGGTCTTCGACGTGCGCTGGGACGTGCCCGATCAGGCGCGCCGCGACGACTCGCTCGGCGAGGATTGAGGAGTCGGTGCCCCGCGCGCCCCTGTCGATCGCCTGGCCCGTCTCGCTGGCGCTCCTGCTGCCCGGGGGGCCGCTCGCCGATTGGGACGTGTCGCGCACCGCCTGGATCGCGCTCGCGTGGACCGCGTGCGCCGGCGTTCCCGCGGCACGGCGGATCCCGGTCGTCGGTGAGCTCGCGCGCACGTTCGCGCTCGCCTGCGGCCCGCTCGCGGTCGCGGTCGCCGTCGACCGCGCGGCGGGACTCGAGCTCGGAGTCGTTCTGGGTACGGCGGCCATCGGCTCGGCGATGTGTGCCGCGCTCGTGGTCGCCGCCTGCAGCGGGAGTCGTGTGTACGCCGCGGGCTACCTCGTCTGGATCCTCGGTCTGCCGCTCTACTCGAGCGTCTTCGGCTGGGGGGTGGCTGGCGCCCCGCTCGCTGGCGTGCGCGATGCGAGCCCGCTCGCGTGGCTGTACGGGCGCGGCCTCGGGGGGGCGGCAGCACCGCCCGCGTTGGCCCTCGGCTCCTGCGCGCTCCTGATCGTCGTCGCGTTCGCGCCGGGGGCGCGGGATGAGCGCGAGCCGGACGAGGTCGGTGCGGCGTGATCGCTCTCCTCCTGGCACTCTGCGGCTCGCCAGCGCAGGACGGCGATCGCTGGTTCCCCGCCCGGGTCGTGCTCGAGGGACCGACCGAGGGCGTGCGCCTCGAGCTCGGTCCGGCCGGCGCGACGCGGATCGAATCGGTCTTGCTCGCCGGAGAACGGCGCACCGTGCGCGTGCCGTTCGCCAGCGGTCCGCGCGAGCCAGGTGCACCGGCGTCGACGCCGCCAGAGGTTCCCGGCGCGCGGTTCGAGGGCTGGGAGCCGCGCTCGGGGGATTGGGCCGCGCTGCCGGCGGGGCTGCGCATTCGCTCGCGCCCGGTGCCGGCATCGGAGCGCACCCCCGGCGCGGGGCTCGCGACGCTCTCCCTGCTCGTCGCGGGCGGAGCCCTCGCGCTCGGCCTGCGCCGGCGGCCGGCCCTCGCACTCGCGGCGGGGGGGCTCGCCGCGCTGGCGGCGACCGGCGTCGAGCTGCGCCGTGACGACGCGGCGCCGCGGCCGGTGCGTGTCCTGGAGGGCGACGCGGAGGCGGAGAGCTGGCTGGCGGTGACCGCCGCCACCGGGGAGCTCGAGCTCCCCGCCGACGTCTTCCGCGTCGAGACCGACCCGGTGCGCGTCGAGCTGGAGTACTCGGTCGCCCTCGACGGAGCCGGCGAGCGATCGGTGCGCGCGCGGGCAAGCCGGGCGCGGATCGTCGCCTTCGAGCCGTTCGAGCCAGGGCTACGCCGCTTGCACAGCGAGCTGAACGCGTGGGCGGCCTGCGCCGCGGCGTGGACGCGCGAGCCGGGGGAGGAGTGGGTCGGGCACGGGGCTTGGGGGCTCGGCGAGCGGCTCCCCGGCGCCGATCCTCTCGCCGCAGCGCCCCCGGGCTGGGCGGTCGCGGGCCTGCCCCAGGGGCGGCGCGTGCTCCTCGCGCTCGCGGGCGAAGCGCCCCCGGAGTGGGTGCGCCTGGTCGGGTTCGAGTGACTCCGACGGGAGGATGATTCCCGGAAAGCCGTTGATGGCCTCCTGGGCCCTCCGTACCCTCTTGTGCCCCTTTTTCCGCGCTTGAGCTACTTCTCACCGCAGACCAGATCGATGACCACTACCCACGTTCGCGCCCAGGACACCGAGGAGCGCTGGTTTCTCTACGATGCCAGCAAGTTCCCCCTGGGGCGCATGGCCGCAGCGATCGCGATGAACTTGATGGGGAAGGATCTTCCGACCTACACCCCGAGCGAGCGCTCCGCGACGCACGTGGTCGTCATCAACGGCGACAACGTTCACCTGTCCGGCACCAAGTCGGACTCGAAGCTGTACAAGCACTACACCGGCTACCCCAGCGGCCTGCGCGAGATCCCGCTGGAGAAGGTGAAGGAGCAGCGCCCGCGCGACATCGTCACCCTCGCGGTGAGGCGCATGCTGCCCAAGACCCGCCTCGGTCACGACATGTTGCGTGGCCTGAAGGTGTACGCCGGCAAGGACCATCCCCACACCGCCCAGAAACCCGTCGAGATCGAGAAGATCTGAGCATGGCCGTCAATAATCCTTGGACGTGGGGCCTCGGCCGCCGCAAGAGCTCCGTCGCCCGCGTTCGCATCAAGGCCGGTGCCGGTGGCTTCATCGTCAATGGCAAGCCGATGGAGACGTACTTCCCGACGATCCAGGCCCGCTCGAGCGCGAATTCGCCGCTCGTACGGACCGAGTCGATGGAGATCTACGACGTCTTCGTGAACGTGCGCGGTGGTGGCATCACCGGGCAATCCGAAGCGGTCTCGCTCGGGATCTCCCGCGCCCTCAAGAACCTCAATCCGACCACCTTCGAGACGCTCCGCGAGCACGGGCTCCTGACCCGCGATGCTCGCATGAAGGAGCGCAAGAAGTACGGACGTCGCGGCGCGCGTCGGGGCTTCCAGTTCTCGAAGCGCTAGACGCTCCTGCGGTTCCGTGCGCGACCCGATCGGGTCGGGTTCGAACACACTCACGACCGATCACGACGGCCTCACGGGTTCTTCGCGTAGAATCCTGGGGCCGTCGAGTCTTCTTCGAGGGCGCTACGTTCGCCCAACCCTACGAGGTCCCGGATGGCCGGCCACTCACACTCAGCCAACATCAAGCACCGCAAGAACGCGGTCGACGCCAAGCGCGCGAAGGTCTTCAGCAAGCTTGCGCGCAACATCATCTCCGCCGTGCGCCAGGGGGGTGAGGACACAGACACCAACCTCAAGCTCAAGTACGCCGTCGAGAAGGCTCGCGCGGCGAACATGCCCAAGGACAACATCGAACGCGCGATCAAGCGGGGCGCGGGCGACAAGGACGGGGACCTCGAGGAGCTGATCTACGAGGGGTACGCCCCAGGCGGCGTGGCGCTGATGATCATGTGCCTCACCGACAACCGCAACCGGACCGCTCCCGAGGTCAAGTACACCCTCGAGCACGGAGCCGGGAACCTGGGCGCGACGGGATCGGTGTCGTTCATGTTCGACTTCCGGTCGATCTTCATCATCGAGATGGGGGAACGCGACGAGGACACCGTGATGGAAATCGCCCTCGAGGCCGGCGCCGACGACGTCCTGGTCGAGGGGGACGTCGCGACGATCTTTGCCGAGGCGACCGACTTCCTGACGGTCAAGGGAGCTCTGGAGGGCAAGGGGCTCGAGCTCCTGCAGGCCGAGACGGGCTACGTTCCCCAGAACACGGTCAAGGTCGAGAGCGAGGCGGATGCGAAGAAGATCCTGAAGCTCATTGAAAACCTCGAGGACAACGAGGATGTTCAGAGCGTCTACGCGAACTTCGATATCCCCGACGAGTGGATCGAGGCACACCAATCCTGACTTCTGTGGTCGGGAGTGAGCGGCCGCGATCCCGACAGAGAAAGGAAGCGGCTCATGGGTGACGGGCTCCGAACCGTCCGAGTTCTCACCACCGACGATTCCGTCATCACCTCCGCGCGCGCCTCGGTCGAGGCGCTGGAGGGATGGGAGGTCGCCGTCGTCGAGTCGCAGGAGGACCAGATCGCGGCGCCGCCTGCGCCGGGCGACGTCCTCTTGATCGACCCGTGGATCAGCGGTGAGAACGTCTACGAATACTGTCGCCGCCTCACGGGCAAGACCCGCTGCCGGACCTTCATCCTGGTCGAGCGCGACAACACGCGCGCTGCTCCGATCGCGCGCTTCAGTGGCGCGACGGGAACGGTCGAGCGACCGCTGACGCCGAGCACGCTGTCGGAGCTGCTCGAGAACGACGCCGCCCCTTCCGACGCGGACGACGGGCGCGACACGTTCGATCTGCCGGAGTCGCTTCTGCGCGGCATCACGTCCGGCACGCCTGACGGCGGGCTGATTCAGGCGCTGATCGATTCGGTGACGGGGCTCTTCAACTACGCCTTCCTCAACTACAAGCTCGACGAGGAGTTCAAGCGCGCGCAGCGCTTCGAGACCTCGCTCGCGTGCGTGATGCTGGGCTTCGAGGGACAGGCGAGCGACGACGTGTTGCGCGAGCTGGCCGCGATCTTTCTCGTCCATTCCCGAGACACGGACGTGCTCGGCCGGTTCGACGAGAGCTCGTTCCTCTTCCTGTTGCCGAGCACCGGCCCCGACGGCGCGAGCGTCATGGCCCACCGCGTCGGCGAGATGGCCGAGGAGCGCGGGTTGAAGGATCTGGTCGGTGACCCGCTCCAGATCTCGGTGGGAATCGCCTGCTTCCCCCAGCCCGACCTCAAGCGCCGCGAGGACCTCTACGGCCAGGCCCGCGACGCCTTCCTGAGCGCCCGCCGCGAAGGCGGCGGCGTCGTCGTCTGCAGCTGAATCGGTAGGTACGGCACACACCACTAGAGCGCTTGACGCCCAGAATCGCGGTCTCAACGGCGTCAGCCGTTGAACCCCGTGGAACCCCTGGTGCCGCTTGCGGCACCAGCGGGGCTGGAGACCAGCCCCGCTAGCCGAAATGCTCCCGCGCCCGGGCCGCATGGGTCAAACTAGAGAGACCCCATGGCCCGTATGCCCTATTTCGTTCGCCGTGCCTGGCGGCTGCTCGAGGCCCGGCGCGCCCTCTTCGAGGGGGCTCCGGAGCGGGCGTTGGACCATCTGCGCGATCCCGTTTTGGCGCTCTCGGGGCGAGCGGACGCCCTGCGGGCGCGGGCGATGGACGTGCTGCTGCGCTCCGCGGCGCACAAGGCGCAGGAGGGCCGGGACGCTTCGGTGGCGCGCATGCTGTCGATCGCGGCGACCGAGGACCCCGACCGCGCGGGCGAGTGGGCGCGCCGCATTCAGCCGGCGCCGGAGCGTGAGCCGGTCGCGGACGAGCGGCCGTCGGTCGGTCTGACCGATCTTCTGTCGCGCATGCGCGCGCGGGGCGGGCGGGAAGAGGTCGAGCCCGGCTCGAGCGCCGCGACGCGCCCGAAGCCGCGGCCGCGGCCCGGGCCGAGCTTCGAGGACGAGGTGAGCGCCGATGCACCGATGCGCTTCCATCTCGCGGTCGACGACGGCGGGGAGTTCCTCGTCGTCGCTGGCGAGCGCGTCAGCTTTGGTCACGCGCGAGCCCGGCGCGCCGACGTCCCACTGCTCGCCGATCTCGAGTCGATCCACGCGTTCCTGGCCTGGGAGGAGTCGTTCCACGCGGGTACGAGCTGGAGCCTCGAGCCGAGCTCCCTGCTCGAGCACGTAAGCCCCCTGGCGCGCATCGAGGTCGACGGCCGCGAGCTGCGCGGGCGGCGCTCGCTGTCCGACCGCGACTTGGTCCAGCTCTCGCAGAACCTCGGTATGCGGTTTCGGCTCCCCGAAGCCGCGAGCCGTTCGGCGCTCCTCGAGCTCCTGCACGGGGCCGAGGCGGAGGGGGCTCAGCGCGTGATCGTCCTGACGCCGGGCGCAGCAGGCCGCGTGCGTATCGGGCCGCGCGCCAACCGCCACGTGCCCGTCGCAGGCCTCGAGCACGAGGTCGTCCTGACGCTCGAGGCGAGCGCGCTGCGCGTCGCGTGCGAGGGGGGCGTTCGGCTACATGGGGCCGACGGCAGACCTCTCGACGCTGCTCGCGAGGTCTGCATCCCCCTGCCGCTGGAGCGGAGGGTCGACGTCACGGCGAACGCGCGCCCCTCGCAGACCCCGCCCTTCGGCCTCGCCCTGGCGCCCCTTCCCACGCATCCCATCGACGACTTCGGCCCCGATCGATCGCGCGGGGTGCAGCTGTGAAGTGTGGGCTCTACAATGATCTTCCCGTCGCTGCCCGAGAGAGGCCCGAGAGGACGGGGGCCGGCTAATGGACTGGGAAGCCTTCTACAACTCGTTCCGTAAGCCGGACTTCATCCCCGGCTACGAGATCCAGAACCGACTTGGCGGCGGCGCGTTCGGCGACGTCTACAAGGCGCGCAAGCAGTCGATCGGCAAGCCGTACGCGATCAAGTTCCTCAAGATCGAAGACGACTCCCAACGCGACGCGGTCGAGCGGGAGCTCGAGCAGGTCCGTCACTTCGCCGCGATCGATCACCCGAACCTCGTCACGATCGAGGACATGGGCACGGTGATGGGCGTGCCGTTCCTCATCATGGGCTACGCCGGCGAGGACACGCTGGCGCGTCGCTACAAGCGGGGCAGCCTACCGAGGGAGGAGGCGCTCTTGTACTTCGTGCAGGCGTGCCGCGGCGTGCTCGCGCTCCACGACCGCAGGCTCGTGCACTTCGACCTGAAGCCGAGCAACATCTTCCTCAAGGGCGACATCGCGCGCGTCGGCGACTACGGGCTCTCGAAGCTGTTGACCGACGGCCGGATGACCCTCTCGTTCGGACGCGGTACGCCGCAGTACATGGCACCGGAGATCCTGCGCAACCGAGCCGATCACCGCGCCGACATCTATTCGCTCGGCGTGATCCTGTACGAGGCGCTCGTCGACGAGCTGCCGTTCCAGACGCAGGAGGGCGGGCTCGTCCTGCGCGAGGACGATGGGCCGCCCGGTTTTCCCGAGCACTTCCCGGCACGGCTGCGACCGGCGGTCGAGTGTTGCTTGCGGCTCGATCCCGACGATCGCTTCCAGGACGTCGGCGAGCTGCTCGAGGCGATCGACCAGACCGCCCGACAGGGGGACTCGGTGCGCCTCGAGAACCTCGACGCCGCGGGTGCCGCGGCACCCTTGGTGCGCACGCGACCCAGCGGCGACGGCGCCGAGCCGGTGCCCGCGGGCGGTGTGCAGGACTCCGAACAGACGCCGACGCCGCGCGGAGACGAGCTGCGCCAGACGGCGGCCGATCTCGCGCGTGGCGCGGTCGAGGTTGCGCGCGGCGTTTGGGACGGCTTGCGCAGCCGCGAGGAGAACGGCGAAGACGCCCAAGCGGGCTCCGGGGTCGTGCCCGCGGCGCGGCGGGACGACGCCCCGCTCCAGGGGCCGCCCAAACCGACGCAGAAGGAACGGGTCGCGACGGAGGTGCGTGCGGTCGGCGCCGAGCTCAAGGCTGCCGGCGCGGAGATCCGTGAGATCGGCGGCAAGGTCAAGCGCGACGTCGGCGAGAGCTTCGCCGGTGCGCGCGAGCGACTCGAGCGCGGTCGCGAGTCACGCAGCGCCGCGTCCCGCAAGGCGCGCGCGCTCGTCGCGGGCCTGGGACTCTCGACGCGTAAGCACGGACCCGATCCCCCGGCGGTGCAGGGCATGCTCGACGCGCCCGCGCAGCGTGCCGCCGGCACGATTCCCGTCCCGCCGCGGGTCGAGGGCGGTGCACTCGGCACGGTGATCGCGACGGTCGTGCTCGGGCTCGAGGTGCTCGTCTCGCTCGTCGGCAACCTCTTACGCGGGCTCGTGCGCGGGTTCAAGGCGGTCGGCGACCGCTTGTTGATCCGCTCGGGCGGCGTGATGGGCCGCGCCGTGCGGTTCTTCGTCTTTGTCCTGTTGATGGGCGCGCTCGGTTTCGCGGTCATGATGGTCGGCATGGCGTTCCTCCATGCAATTGGAGTTCGCTGATGGGTGTTTATGACTCATGAGTGACTGGGCTCCGGACGTCGAATGCCTGCAGGGTTTCGACGAAGACGAATGGGCACGCGTCGAGCGCCACTACGCCGGTCGCCTGCTGGCGTACGTCTCGCGGCGCGTGATGGACGTGCAGGCGCGCGACGACATCGTGCAGGAATCTTTCCTCGGTGCCGTGCGTGGGATCTCGACGTTCGATTCGCTGTTCACGTTCGAGCAGTATCTGTTCGGGATCTGCCGCAACCGCACGATCGACTTCTTGCGCCGGCGAAAGTCGGCGACGATCGGCGCCTCGGAGGAGGATGAGGACCGGCGTGTTCCGCTCGACGACCTCGTGCGCGAGGAGGAGACGCCGAGCGGGATCATGCGCGTCGCGGACATCCGCGGGCAGGGACGCTCGCTCCTCGCCGGCATCCTGCGCGACTGGGTTCAGGAGACGTGGCTCGCCGATGAGTTCCGGCGCCTGATGGTGATCGAGGCCCTGTTCTCCGGCGGGTGGCGCAATCGCGACACGTGGCGCCGCTTCGATCTGCGCGACGAGACCGCCGTTGCCGGCATCAAGTTCCGGGCGCTGAAGCGGCTGCGCGATCTAGCGGCGGCGCGCGATCCCTCGGGGGCGCTGGTGCCGGCACTCGCCGACCAGGCCCAGGATGGCGGCACGCAGCTCGATGTCGCCGAGATCTGGCGCGAGTCGCGCGCCAGTTGCCCGGCGCGGCACTGGCTCGCGCGGCGGCTCGCCGGGACGCTCGAGGACGGCCCACGCGAGTACCTCGAGTTCCACATCGACGAGATGTCCTGCGTGTGGTGCGAGGCGAACATCGACGACCTGCGCGGCCAGGAGGACGCCCTCGAGCCGCTCCTGGAGCGGGTCCGGGCCTCGACCGCGCGCTATTTGCGATCGCGCAATTTGGACACGGCCGGCGACGCCGGGTAGCCGCCGCGGCTGCGGTGGATAGGGAACCTGCGGCTGCGAGCGACCCGATCCGAGACCCGTCACGGGGTACACTCAGGGTGCCCGCACCGGGCTCCCAAAATGGGGGTGCCCGATCCCTCGATCGCCATGAGTCCTCTTTCGCGCATCATCGTCTCGCTCTGCATCGCCATCCTCGGCGTGTGGTGGTTGATCGGAGATGGCGCGGACGGTGGGCAGGGCGTGCGCGCGAGGTCGCGCTATCACTCCGGCGCGGCGTACCTCAAGGGCGCGGTCGTACTCGACGACGAGATCCCGGGCCCGTACGTGCAGGTCGAGATCGCGTGCCGTTTTGGGCCAGGCGAGGGAGACGTCGTGCGCAAGTGGATCGCGGCGACCGCCGAGCGGCGCTTCGTGGTCGATCAGTTGCCGGCGGGCGAGGCGACGATCTCGTTCGGCGTCGGCAACCTCGACGAGCCGATCGCCGTGCTCGAGAACGTGACGATCCCGGCCAGCGGTCCCGTCTTGGACGAGCGCCTTGCGGGCGTCGATCTGCGTGGCCGCCTCAACGTGTTCGCGTTCCGGGCGTTCGATCCCGACGGTGTCCAGCTCGGCGACGCGATGATCGGCTACCGCGCGGCTGGTACAGAGCGCTACACCGACGAGGTCGAGCTCGTCGAAGGCGTCGCGACGATCGTCTCGCCGTACCCGTTGCTCGACCTGGTCGTTCTCGCTCCTGGGCTACGCTTCCACGAGGAGCAGGCGGTGAGCCAGAGCGGCGAGCTCGTGTTGCGCGAGGGTGTCCCGGTGCAGCTCGCGCTGCCGGCGGAGATCGACCCGGCGCGTGATTCGATTGCAATCTCGGTCCGGCTCGTGCGGGCGGAGCCCGAGCCGCGCGTCGCGGGATCGACCCGGCCCCTCGAGAACTTCCTCGCCGAGTCCGGCGAGTACACGTTCCGAGGGACGGAGGATCTGGAGCTCACTCTCGATTCACCAGGGGTCTACGAGGTCCAGTGGCGGATGTTGGAGCAAGACGGCTCCGATAGCTGGCAGCCGCTCCAGGTCGGCCAGCTCGCGCCCGCCAGGATCGAGGTCGAAGACACTTACGAGGGGCAGCGATTCGTGCTCGCCCTGCCGCTCGCGGCCTACCGGCGCGCCCTCGAAGGCCGCTGAGAAGGCCCACCGAGGCCTGGGAGGGGCGGTAGAAACCGAATTCCCAGTCCCGCCAGAGCGCTCGCCGTGAGAGCTCGGGGAGAAGACGCCAACCCTTGCGGGAAGAATATCCTCAAGGTGTCGTCTTCTTTGGCCGTCTCTCCTCGTGTCCGCGCCTCTTTTGCGTCGGGCACCCCCAGCGTGTGGGGGATACAATCCCCGCTCACACCGCAGGCAATCAGCGCTTTCAGATCATGTTCAAGTGGATCGCATCGATCGTGGTGCTCGCGGCCGTCGCCGCGGGGACCTGGTGGCTCACCCAGGATGACTCCGGACAGGGGAGCGTCGAAGGACCCGGCGTCGAGCAGGTCACGGGCGGGGGAACGGGGAATCCTTCACTCGAAGGTACCAACCCGAACGAGGCGCTCGACCCGGCTCGGACGCAGCTCAACGGGGGCGGTCCGGAGAGCGTCAACCCGAGCGTCGGCGAGGGCCCGGGCACGAACGCCTCGGCCTCGGGTGACATCACCATCGAGGTCTTCGAGGCCGGCACCGGCAAGGCCATCCCGGGGGCCGACGTCTGGTTCGTCGACCGGACCGACCTGCCTGCCGCCGAGTGGCAGGCGGTGTGGCCGAACGGCGACGTCAAGGCCTACGTCACGCAGAAAGGCATGCAGTACAAGGCGGGCGAGGACGGCAGTGTCGTCGTCCCGCGCACCCAGAACGGTGGCCTCTACGCCAGCGTCGAGGGCATGGCCGGCTCGACGGCGTGGATCGGGGACAAGAACACGATTCGCATCGGCCTGCACCCGTCGGTCGACCTGATCGTGCAGGTCGTCGACGCCGCGGGCGTACCGCAGGTCAACGTGCCGATCGGGATCTCGCGCAACGTTCCCGGCAACCCCGCGCCGATCATCACGCGGCTCACGAATGGTGTGCAGGGAGCCGTCCGCTTCACGGGCCTCGGCAAGACCCTGCGCAGCCTGGGCCCTCCGGGCTACAACGTGCACTTCGCGTTTCCGCTGCCGTTCGTCGAGCGCATTCCGTTCCAGCTCGAGGCGATGCCGAAAGAGCCGATCGTCATGACGCTGCCGCCGACCGGCGTGATGTCGTTGCGCGTCCTCACCGAGGACGGCGAGCCGTACAACAGGCGCGGTCACGCGATGCTCGGGATCATGGAGCCCAACGTGTTGACGGGTGACCTCGAGTTCAGCTCGTACGCGACCCAGGAGATCCGCGGAGCGAGTGCGACGTTCCCGCGCGTCGGCGTCAACATGGATCTGATGCTGCGCCTCGACGGCGGACGTGCTCTGCGCGCGTACGAAGCGCCGATCGTCGGGCCGGTCCAAGAGGGCGAGCAAGTGCACCGCGAGATCGTCTGGGACACGCGGCGTCCGACGATCCGTGGCCGTGCGATCCTGGCCAACGGCACGTCCCTCGGCCTGATGACCGGCGGCTTCACGATCTTCAACAACGGCCAGCAAGGCACGAGCGGCCCGCAGGTCAAAACGGACGAGATCGGCAACTTCGAGCTGAAGTTCCCCGACCACTACAAGGCGGGCGTCGACCGCAAGATCCGCACCTACCTCTACCCGCGCGACGGCAACGGCCCGGTCGACGCTGAGATCGACGCCTCGTTCGAGGTGTCGCTCGACGGCACGGACATCGGCGACGTCGTCTTCGAGTCGCGCCCACTCCTGCTCTCGGGAACGGTTCGCGCGGCGGACTCCGGAGACCTCCTGCCGCGCGCCTACGTGCGGATCGAGCTGCCGGACAAGTCCGGAGCGTACGGGCCCGTCGCCGGCCTCTCGATCGGCACGGACAAGGCTGGCTACTTCGAGCTGTACGGTCGCACCGACGCCGAGCAGTTCCGCGTCGTGGTCATGCGCTCGGGCTTCCTCAACGCGACGATGGAGCCGGTCGATTACGGCACGACGGACGTCAACATCGTCATGACGCGCGGACAAGAGACTTCGAGCCCGCTGAAGGGCAACCCGAATGCCCTGCCGCCGCGCGGGAGCGGCGGGACGGACGACAAGTAAGCGGACGACTCCCGCGAGAGAGACAGGGGAGGCCGCGAACGGGAGTTCGCGGCCTTCTTCTCATTTGCTGAGCGGCCTCGGCCTCCGGATCGAGCAAGAGCGGGATGGAGTGGGGCCCTCGGGGGAGAAGAGAAGGGGCGGGGACGGGCGCTGCGCGCCCGGAGGGCTGCGCCGCCGGCGCGCTGCGCGCGGCCGTGGCCGAAGTTGAAGGGGCACATACTTCCCGCGGGAGACTCCGGAGAATCGACCATTCTCCTGCAACCCTTCGCGCCGCCGACAGGTCACTTGGATATCAGCCGGGGTGAAGTCGAAGCGCGCCAAGTGGGGAGATGTATGAGCAAGCAGCAACGATCCAAGTCGAGGTCGAGCAAGCGTCGTCGCAAGTGCGTACAGCACCGACTGAAGTTCGGGAACAAACACGGCGGCCGGCGGAAGGGCTCGGGGCGCAAGTCGAAGGACGGCGTGAAGCGCGTCTCCCATCACGGCCGCGCGGACTTCGACGGCGAGCAACCTGTGCACATCAACACGAAGATCGCGCCCGGTCTTCCAACCCTCCGCAGCCGCCGGGCCTACAGCGTCATCCGCGCAGCGCTCGCCATCGCGAAGGACCGCAACGGCATGCGCATCACGCACTTCTAGGTGCAGTCCAACCACCTGCACATGATCGTCGAAGCCAGCGATCGGCGCTCCCTTTCGCAAGGCGTCAAGGCGCTCCTGCGCCGAATCGTCGCGGGCCTGAATCGACTGTGGAATCGCACGGGTGGCATGTTCGTCGATCGGTACTACGACCACGTGCTGCGCACCGCGAGAGAGGTACGGCATGCCATCCGGTACGTGCTTCTCAATGCCCAACGCCACCGCGCCTGGCCGAGATCGATCCTCGACCCGTTCAGCTCCGCCCCTGCGTTCGATGGCTGGTCGAGCCCACCGCGCATCGAAGATGCAGGCCTCGGTCCCATCCCCGTCGTGCCCTCGCGCACATACCTGGGCGCCGAGTCCTGGCTCCGCGCGGGCCCCCTCTCCCCAACGTACTGACTCCGAGAGTATCTGCCCCATCAAGATCGCCGCGATGGCCACGGTCGCGCGAAGCGCGCCGGCGATGCAGCCCTCCGGGCGCGCAGCGCCCGGCCTCGCCCCCTCTCTTCTCACCCCGAGGGCCCCACCCCATCCCCCTGTTGCCGTCACCGTCAGCGTCGGCTCGTCACAACTGTCGAGTCGTCGCTGACGGTGACGGCAACAGCGGGATGGCCCGTTGCTTGCTCGATCCGGAGGCCGAGGTCTCGGCACACGAAGAAGGGCGGAGGGCGCATCCGATCGCGCCCCCCGCCCTGTCCTGCTAGGCGGCGCCGCCTACCTCAGCGCCGCCTGCGCCGCCGCCAGTCTTGCGATCGGCACGCGGAACGGCGAGCACGACACGTACTCCAATCCCAGCTCCTGGCAGAACGCCACCGAGCGCGGATCGCCGCCGTGCTCGCCACAGATGCCGAGCTTGATGTCGGGGCGGCCCTTGCGACCCTCGTCGCTCGCGATTCGCATCAGACGGCCCACGCCGGCGACGTCGAGCGAGGAGAACGGATCGTCATCCATGATGTCCTCGTCGATGTACTGCGGGACGAACTTGCCGGCGTCGTCGCGGCTGACGCCGTAGGTGGTCTGCGTTAGATCGTTCGTGCCGAAGGAGAAGAACTCGGCGTTCTTGGCGATGCGCTCGGAGGTCAGCGCGGCGCGCGGCAGCTCGATCATCGTTCCGACGAGGAACGGGACGCGCATCTTCTTCTTCGTGAACACCTCTTCGGCGGCCTCGCGCACGACGGCGGCCTGCAGCTCGAGCTCCTTCGACATCCCGACGAGCGGGATCATGATCTCGACGTTCGGCTTCTTCTTGGTGCGCTTGGCGACGTTGCACGCGGCCTCGAGGATCGCCGTCGCTTGCATGCGCGTGATCTCGGGATACGTGATGCCGAGGCGGCAGCCGCGGTGGCCGAGCATCGGGTTCTGCTCGGCGAGGTAGTGCATCTTGGCCTCGATCGCCTTCGCGGTGACGCCGAGCGATGCGGCGAGCTCGCGGATCGCCTTGGGCTCGTGGGGGAGGAACTCGTGCAGCGGCGGGTCGAGCGTGCGGATCGTGACGGGCAGGTCGCCCATCGCCTTGAAGAGGCCCTCGAAGTCGCGGCGCTGCAGGGGCAAGAGACGCTTGAGGGCCTTGGCGCGCGCCTCCGGCGTCTCGGCCAGGATCATTTGGCGCATCGGCTCGAGCTTGCCCTCGCCGAAGAACATGTGCTCGGTACGGCAGAGGCCGATGCCCTCCGCGCCGAACGCGATCGCCGTGGCGCCCTGGTCGGGTTGGTCCGCATTGGCCCGCACCTTCATCGTGCGCACCGCGTCGGCCCAGCGCATGATCGATTGGAACGCCTTGAAGGTCGGCGTCGTGCGCGCCTTCTTGGCCTTGGCGCCCTTGCCGAACAGGCCCTCGGAGACCTCGGACGGCTGCGTCGCCACCTGACCGGAGATCACCTCGCCCGTCGTGCCGTTGAGCGACATCCAGTCGCCCTCCTTGATCGTCTTGCCATCGATCTTCATGCGGCGCTTCGCGTAGTCGATCTCGAGCTCGCCGGCGCCAGCGACGCAAACCTTGCCCATCTGGCGGGCGACGAGCGCCGCGTGGCTCGTCATGCCGCCGCGCGCCGTCAGGATGCCGCACGCGGCCTGCATGCCCTTGATGTCCTCGGGCGAGGTCTCGATGCGCACGAGCAGGACGGGGTCGCCCTTGGCCGCGGCCGTCTGGGCGCGCTCCTCGTTGAACACGACCCGCCCGCACGCGGCGCCCGGGCCGGCGTTGAGGCCGCGCGTCAGGACGCGTCCCTCGCGCTTGGCCGCCTGCAGCTGGCCGGTGTGGAAGACGGGTTGGAGGAGCTGGTTGAGCGCCTCCGGCTCGACCCGCATCAGCGCCTCTTCCTTGGTCAGCCTGCGCTCGGCCACCATGTCCGCCGCAATGCGGACGGCCGCGAAGCCCGTGCGCTTGCCCGCGCGGCACTGCAGCATGAACAGGCGTCCGTCCTCGATCGTGAACTCGAGGTCCTGCATGTCGCCGTAGTGGTCCTCGAGCGCCCTCTGAATGCGTACGAGCTCGCGGAACGCCTTGGGCGAGCTCTTCTCCAGCTCGACGATCGGCCGCGGCGTGCGGATGCCGGCAACGACGTCCTCGCCCTGCGCATTCATCAGGTACTCGCCGTAGAAGCGCTTCTCGCCCGACGCGGGGTCGCGCGTGAACGCGACGCCGGTGCCGGACGTCTCGCCCATGTTGCCGTAGACCATCGCTACGACGTTGACCGCGGTACCCCAGTCTGCGGGGATGTGGTTCATGTCGCGGTAGACGATCGCGCGCTCGTTGTTCCACGAGCGGAAGACGGCCGTGATCGCACCCCACAGCTGCTCTTCGGGGTCCTCGGGGAAGGCCTTCTTCGTGCGCTTCTTGATGATCGCCTTGTAGGTGGCTACGAGCCCGCGCAGGTCGTCCTCGGTGAGGTCGGTGTCCTCGGTGACGCGGCGCTTCTTTTTCAGGGCGTCGAGCGCGACGGAGAACGGATCCTCCTCCTCACTCGCCGCCGCGCGCACCTCGAGCACGACGTCGCCGTACATCTGCACGAAGCGCCGGTAGGCGTCCCAGGCGAAACGGCCGTTGCCGGAGCGCTCGGCGAGGCCGGCGACCGTCGTGTCGTTGAGGCCGAGGTTGAGGACCGTGTCCATCATGCCCGGCATCGAGACGCGGGCGCCGGAGCGGACCGAGACGAGCAGCGGGTTCTTCGGGTCCCCGAAGCGCTTCTTCATCGACTTCTCGACCGCCACCAGGCCGGCGCGGACCTGCTTGGCCAGCTCCTTCGGATAGCGCTGGTTGTGGTCGTTGAAGTGGGTGCAGACCTCGGTCGTCAGGGTGAAGCCAGGGGGCACCGGCATACCGAGGTGGCACATCTCGGCCAGATTCGCGCCCTTGCCGCCGAGCAGGTTGCGGTCGTCGCGCCCGCCCTCGGCCTTCTCGGGGGTGAAGACGTAGACGAACTTGCCGACCTTCTTCTTCGTGGTCGACTTCTTGGTGGTCGACGCCTTTTTGGACGGACGCTTGCTCATGGGGCGGGAGGCGGTCGGCAAGGGAGTTCGCTCGGGCTCGGGGTGCGGCGACCTGTCTCCGCGATACGCATTCCGCCGAGACCAAGGTGTCCTAAATGCGGACAGGGAAGGGGGTTTTAAGGGTTGTCCGAGGCGTCCGCGACCGCGAAGTCGTCGATCTTCCACTCGCGCCCGAACGCGAGTCGTGAGAAGCGGGTCACCGCCGTGGGGTCGTCGACGTCGACCCGACCCCAGAAACGGCCCTCAGCCTGGGGGTCCGCCACGATGACCTGATCTGCGAGGAGATTCGTCGCCCCGTCGCGCTTCTTCTGTCCGGGGACCTCGAGCTCCCAGTATTCCTCGCGGACGAGCAGGAAGGTCACCGTTTGCCCGAACGCCTCGGTCACGAGGATGGCCCGGTCGGGGGCCAGGAATTCGATGTGCCGCAGCTCGAGCTTGGCCAGGCCCAGGCGCAGGAAGCGGTTCTGGGCTATCAGCTCGTCGCGGAACTCGAGGTAGGCCTGGATGCCCGCCCCGTTGCGCCGCTTCCAGCCCGAGGAAAAACATCGGTATTCCAGGTCAAACGAATCGGCCCGGACTCCCGTACGGAAGGACCGGAACGCCTGCCCAGGCGTTTCGAAGCCGAAATCCCGAACCTCATCGAGGTTCGGGGGCGTGACGCAGCAACCCCCCGCCGTTCCGAACAGTCCGAGTACGACCAACCAGCCGGCAGCTGTCCGGACGACTCTTGCCAAACTCATCATGCCGCGATTCTAGCTAGCCCACTCGGGTGATCTCGACCACGACCTGACTCCCGTTCCAAGAGGGGCGGGCTGCGTGTGCCGGAGAGCCCAAATGCGGGTAGGATTGTTGCGAATTACTCCCACCGAACCGAAGCCATGAACACCAACCGCCACCGCCTCATCCGCCCGCTCGGAACCCTCCCCGCCGGGGTCTCCGCGCTGTTGCTCGCCTTCGCCTGCGCTCCCGCTGAGGATTCCTCCACGGATTCGACGTCCTCGGACACGGCACAGGCCGATCCGACCCCGACCAGCGACGTCGCGGCGCAGCCGAACACGAAGGGAATGAGCCCCGAGGAGGCCGCGATCGCCAAGAAGAAGGCGATGGCCGAGTCGATGATGGCGGGCAACGGCGCCAACCGCCCGCAGACCAAGCCGACCGCCAACGTTCGGCCGGCCTACGACCCGAACGAGGAGCTGCCCGGGCAAGAGGTGCGCGGCGTCCCGAAGTCGACTGGCATCAAGGGCGCATCGGTGACGCCGCCGAAGCCGCGGCGTATCCCCAACGCTCGCCGCGTGCAGCCGAACAAGCCCGCGAGACTTGCGAACGCCGGGCAGAAGCCGAACGTTCAGGCGGGCCCGCAGGCCAAGACCCAGTACTCGGCCCAGATGAACCCGAACGCCAAGCTCGAGGTCGAGTTCGGGACCGAGTCCCACGACTTCGGTCGCGCGCGTCAAGGGGACATTCTCGAGCACACGTTCGAGATGGCGAGCGCGGGCACCGAGGCTCTGATCATCCGCCAGGCGAGCCCGACCTGCGGCTGCACGCTCGGCAGGGTCGAGATCGCCGACGAGAGCGGCGCGATGCAGGAGTACGTGCTGGGCGACGAGATTCCGGCGGGCCGCAAGGTCAACGTCACGGCGCGCATGGACACGACGAACAAGTCGCACAAGACCAACGTGCGGATCAACGTCTACACCAACGATCCGATCGGCCTGACCCAGCTCGGCTTGACGGCGAACGTCGAGCCGTTCATCTCCGCGACCCCGTCGTTCGTCAACTTCGGTGACCTCAAGCTCGACTCCGAGCAGACGCAGGTCGTCGACGTGCGCACGTCCCAGGGCGAGAAGGTCAAGCTCTCGATCGACGATACGCGCGCCGTCAACAAGCCCCAGGGTCTCGAGGTCAACCTCGAGGCGGTGAACCCGGAAGCCGACGGCTCGTCGGCCCACTGGCGGGCGACGATCTCGGTCGGCCCCGACCTCAAGGAAGGGCCGCTCGGCTACAGCCTGCAGCTCCTGACCGAGCGCGAGATGCCGGTCACCGAAGAGGAGCTGGCCAAGCTGCGTCAGAAGGACCCGAACGCCCCCAAGCCGCGCTACCGCGTCAGCGCCAACGTGACCGGCCGCGTGCTCGGCGTGCTGTCCTACTCGCCCAGTTTCCTGTCGATGGGACTCGTCCAGCCCGGTCTGCGCGTGCCGCGCACGATGAAGCTGACGTCCCACGACCCGAACTTCAAGCTCGACAACGTCAGCGTCGAGCTGCGCGGTGAGCAAGGCGCCGAGTTCGTTTGGAAGGACCACTTCACCACCGAGGTCAAGCCGCTCGAGGGCGAAGCCGCCGTCGAGGTCACGTTGACCCTCGAGGGACTGCCGGAGGGCTCCGACGGCTCGTTCCGTGGCGAGATGGTCATCAAGACCGGTCACCCGGACAAGCCGGAGGTGCCGGTGCGCTTCTCGGGTGTCTGCCGCTCGCCGATCAAGAAGTAGGCGCCGCTAGTGGTGTGATTCACTCTTGTGCGGCATTTTGGTCGGCCCGTACCCGCCCGCTGCTGCGTTGCGCCTCCTCCGAGACTTGCAGCGAAGTCGCGTCGTCGCTGCGCCTTAGATCGG
>JAAELL010000339.1 GCA_024226735.1 bacterium
CCCGCGTGCGAACTGCGAGCAACGGCCGAGACGGAGCGCTGCATGTTCTACCGTCCCGCACTCCATGAACAAAACCGCGAACGAACGGTACGCGCAATCACCCCTCTGGCGCGACCTGGGCTGGGACGCTGCCCTCGTCGCGTAGTTGGGGCCGCGGCTGCGGCCCTCAGGGGCGGACGCGGCCGCGACTGCAGCCGCGACTGCCGCTGTATCTGGCGAACTCGGCCACGACTGTGGCCAGGACTGGTGCTGCATGGCGCGGGCGCCGCCACGACTGTGGCGGCGTCTCACGTGGGCGTGGCCTTGATGCGCCCACGCCAGGTCAGCTTCCTCGTCGTCGGCGCGACCTTCGCCTTCGCCTCGCTCGCCGCCCGAAACACGACGAGCTCCTCCCCCGCTTCGAGGGGCCGTGCGTTGGTCAGGAGGGGCACCTCGACCGAGCTGACGCTTGCCTCCTCCCCCGCTAGTGGGAGGGTCACGTCGGGGACGCTGCGGATTTCCTCGCCGTAGATGTAGGCGATCTTGGAGAAGACCATGTTGGCCTCAGAACGCTCCGCCGACCGCCGCGCGAGCCAGAACGGCGCCGCCCAATGCTGCGGCTTCCAGGCCCCAGCATCGCCGCCGTCGTCCGCCGCGGCTGCGGCGGCCAGGCGGCACTTGGGGAGGGTGACCTGCGGGTTGATGAACAGCCCGATGTTGCCGATGTGAACGGGGACCCTGTCGAGCGAGTCGCTGGTTGCGACGATGTGGACACGCGACGCGACAAGCGGTGCGAGGCGAAGAGCACCCGCCTCCAGCGACGCGTTGGTGATCAGGCATCGGCGGTCCCCATCGCGCACGAGGCGCAGCTCC
>JAAELL010000340.1 GCA_024226735.1 bacterium
ACCCGGCGCCTTGCCACCACACGAAAGCGGCTCGGACAAATGGGCCGAACTTTCGACTCACACCACTAGATCCCCGTGCGCTGTGCCAGCGAGTCGAGCTTTGCCTCGGGCGTGCCGGGGAGCGGCGACTGGGCCGCGAGGGCTTCGAAGAAGGGGCGGGAGAAGAAGAGCGAGTGGAAGTCGACGATCTGCATCGCCGGAGAACGTACCCGCCGGCAATCGTCAGGGCCTCTTTCCACCGGCGGGGCCGCCGGTGAGCAGGCGGGCGAACGTGTCGTGGACCAGCTCGGTCACGACCTCGACCGAGTGCGTGGGGGACACGCGGCGAGGGTAGAGCGCGACCGCCATGCATCCGGTGACGCAGAAGGCGAGTACGAACAGGTGGATGCGGGACGTCTGGCTCTGCACGTTCCTATTATCGAGAGTGTGTGTGGCCGGCCTTGAGCTTCGCTCGCAACGCGCGCTCAGTCTCGGCCGCGGGAGCTCCGCCCGCGGCCTCTGCGCGTTCGTGGGGGACCCTCGGAAGGGTCTTCCCCGGGGTACTCCTCCGGAGGCGGCGGCGGCGGATTGGACTCGCGGATCGCGAGCGACAGCGCGTACCCCGGCTCCTCCGACGCGCAGAACACCGAGTGCATCGCCGTGCAGTCGTAGCCGTGGTTGGGAAGGATCAAGACGTCGCCCGCGCGCAGGATCAGTGCGTGCCCCGCGTCGGCGAGCAGTGACGTGAACTCCGGGCCCCGACCGACGATGCGGCCGAGTCGGCCGCACCCGGGCTTGGCGAGCTCGCGCCGGACGCGCTTGAAGTTGCCGGTCATCTTGATGAACTGAGCGAACGCCTCGGGCTTGCGAAACGTGCTCTCGCGCACCCAGGCGAGCTCGCCCTCGGCCAGATACTCGGCGAACTCGATGACGCGGCGCGTCAGGTCCTCGATCGACAGGGCGAGCCACGCCGTCGAGCCGGTGAGCTGCAGGTAGCAAACGCCCTTCTGTCCTCCGATCGCGCGCTCGTCCAACGCATCGTGATGGAACAGCGCACCGCCGCCGGGCGCGTTCCAGTACGCGATGTGCTGGGTGAAGAAGACCTCGTCGCCGAGCCAGCTCTCGAGCAGTCCGACCACGCGCGGATGGTCGCTGACGAGCGCGGCTTCGGGTAGACACATCTCCGCGAGCTCCTCGATGCGCCGGTGCCGGCGCACGTCCCGGCTCGCGTCGTCGGCGCCCTCGCGTCCGAATGAAAAGCGCATGCGCAGCGACTCATCGTCCTCACGGTCGGACAGCCAACCGCTCTTGACCCACAGGTCCTTGGCGCGCGGGCTGCGCGGATCCTCGGGGCGTAGCACCCAGCTGACGAGCACACGTTCGAGGTCGCGCTCCTCGTCGTAGAGCGATCCGGGCCGGGCCTGCAGCGTGTAGTTCGGCTCGAGGTCCGAGCGCTGCGCCTTGAGGAACCGGCGCAGGCCGCCGGGCTCCTTCAGCTCGTCGTGCAGGCGGCGGCGCGCGGCGACCTCCTCGGCGAAGCCGGCGCGCGGGTCGACGAGCCCGCGCAAGAGGATCGGCCTGCCCGTGTGCCAGCGCTGGGCGAGCTGAGCGTTCTCGGGTACGCCCGGGATCGGCGCGAGGGGCGGGTCGAGCTCCGCGAGCCAGCCGTGGTCGATGCCACGCCGAACGAGATGCACGCGTTCGTGCGCGCGCGCGTCGATCATGGAGAGGTAGTCGGCCTCGTCGTCGTCGCGGTAGGAAACGACCGGCCGCGCACCCGGACAGCGATCGCGGTCGGGGGCGTCGACGATCGAGGCGAGCAGGTCGTCGGGAGCCAAGCTAGAGCTCGAGGGCCGCGATGGCCGCGAGCCCCTGCTCGAGGTTCTTGCGAATCGCCCCCGACAGGGCGAGATTCTTGCGCTCCTTCACGAAGTCGGCGTCCATCTCGTCCGCGACGTGCCGGCTCACGAGCGTGCGCTCGAAGAGCGTCGAGCTGTCGCCCTCGCGCCGCAAGCGCCAGTGCATGGTCACCTGCGCCTCCATCTCGATCGCCATCTCCGGCTCCTCGACCGAGTCGATCCCGACGCCGAGGACGTAGTCCGCCGACGAAGCCGAGTCGGTCACCGTTTGGAAGATCCCCGCTTCGACCAGACCTTCGCGCAGCGCGCGTTCGAGCTCGTCGCTGCTCACGAGCCGGGGCCCGATGCCCATCGATCGGCCCGTGCCCTCGGCCTCGATGCGGACGGACCCGGCGTGCGTCCGCGAGACGGCGATGTCGGCGGGCACCATTTCGAGCGTTCCGAGGTTGGAGCATCCGGACGCGCACAGGAACGGGGCGCAGGTGAGCACGAGGCGCGATATGGAAATGGGGGTCTTTTTGAGGAGAGTCTTCATCGTGACCCGACTGTAGCCATCGCGAGACCCCGATCGAAGTCCGGTGTCCCGTCCTTTCGGGGGCGGGACACCGGCGCGACCGGACTACAATCGCTGGATGTCCACTCCTCCCGCGACCCGCTGGCGCCTGCTCAACCTCGGGCAGGCGCTCGACGAGCCCGAGGCGAGCCTGCGCGCGCGGGCCTGCCGTGAGATCGGGCTCGATCCGGGTCGCCTGCGCGGGTTCCGCATCGCCCGCAGGGCCCTCGACGCGCGCCGCAGCCGGGGGGGAATGCGCTTCGTGTGCCACGTCGACCTCGTGCTGGACGCGGGCCGGGAGCCCGCCCGCCTGCGGCGTGCCGTCCGATCGGGTCGGGTCCAGCCGGCGCCGGACGAGGGGGCGCTCGCTCTCGAATCCGTCGACCCCGAGCGCCGCGCGCGACATTGGGTCGTCGTAGGCACCGGGCCGGCCGGCATCTTTGCCGCGTCCGTTCTGGCCCGCAGCGGTGCCCGCGTGACCATGCTCGACCGCGGCCCGCGGATCGAGGAGCGCGGTCCGCGCGTCGTCGCCTTTCACCGTGGTGCGCCACCCGACCCCGAGGCGAACCTGTTGTTCGGCGAGGGCGGCGCGGGGACGTACTCCGACGGCAAGCTGTACACGCGCGTCGACGATCCGCTCGAGGTGCCGATCCTCGAGGAGCTCGTCGCCTGCGGCGCGCCGGCGGACATTCTCTTCGACTCCCGGGCGCACATCGGCACCGATCGCCTGCACCGCATCCTGCCGCGCCTGCGCGCCCGGCTCGAGGCGTTCGGGGTGGAATTCCGCTTCGACGTGCGCCTCGACGGTCTCATGACGGAACCGGGGCCGCCGACCCGCGTGCGCGCGTTGCGTACGACGGCGGGCGAGCTGGGCTGCGACGGGCTGATCTTGGCGACCGGTCACAGCGCCCGCGACACCTGGAGCGCGCTCGCGGACGCGGGGCTCACGTTCGAGGCGAAACCGTTCCAGTTCGGCGTGCGCGTCGAGCATCCTCAGGAGCTGATCACCGCGGGGCGCTACGGAACCGGGCCAGAGGCCGAGCTGCTCGGGCCCGCCTCCTACACGCTCGTCTGCAAGGCGGGGGAGGGGCTCGCGGCCGCGCATTCGTTCTGCATGTGTCCAGGCGGTCGCATCGTCGCGACCGTCAACGAGCCAGGCCTGCTCTGCACGAACGGGATGAGCAACTCGACGCACTCCTCGCGCTGGGCCAACGCGGCGCTGGTGATGACGGTCGGGCCGGAGGCGTTCGCCGAGTTCGGCAGCGGCCCCTTCGCGGGCGTCGCCTTTCAGCGTCACTTCGAGGCACGGTTCTTCGCGGCGGGTGGCTCGAGCTACGCGGCTCCCGCGCAGCTCGTCCCCGACTTCCTCGCGGGAGCGGAGACGCGCGGCGAGCTGCGCACGAGCTACCGATTCGGGGCCGTGCCGGGGCGCGTCGACACGCTCCTCCCGGCGTCCGTGCGCGATGGGCTGCGGCGCGCCCTGGCGCGCTTCGACCGCGCGATCCCCGGATTCGCGGGGCCCGAAGGTCTACTCGTCGGCGTCGAATCCCGCAGCTCGGGTCCCGTGCGCATGCCGCGCGAGGACAGCACGCGCGTCGCGCTCGGTTTCGAGAACGTCTATCCCGTCGGTGAGGGCGCCGGCTACGCGGGCGGCATCATGAGCGCGGCGCTCGACGGCGCCCGCAGCGCCCGCCTGGCCTTGAATCCCGCCGGTGCTCGGTCTACGCCTTGAGTCCAGGTAGAATCCCGCTCCCATGAGCCCCGACCCCACGAACGAAGCGAACCCGCAGAACGACGGACCGCGCAAGAAGGTCACGACCAAGAGCCTGATCCGCATGAAGCAGCGCGGCGAGCCGATCGCCGCACTGACCGCCTACGACTGCATCATGGCGGAGCTGCTCGATCAGGCGGGGGTCGACGTGATCCTGGTGGGGGACTCGGTTTCGACGGTGATGCAGGGCCTCGACACGACCGTCACCGTGACGATGGACCACATGCTCTATCACGCCGCGCTCGTGCGGCGCGGAGCATCGCGCGCCCTGGTCGTCGGGGACCTTCCGTTCATGTCGTACCAGGTGAACAGCGACGACGCGCTGCGCAACGCCGGACGGATGGTCAAGGAGGCGGGCGTCGAGGCGGTCAAGCTCGAGGGCGGCCGCGTGATCTGCGACACGGTGCGACGCATCGTCGACGTCGGCATTCCCGTGATGGGACACCTCGGCCTCACGCCCCAGTCGATCCACAAGTTCGGGACCTACCAGGTGCGGGCCAGGAGCACCGAGGAGGCCGACGAGGTGCGCAGCGACGCCCTCGCCCTCGAAAAGGCGGGCGCCTTCGCGATCGTGATCGAGAAGGTGCCGAGCGAGCTTGCCAAGGGGGTCACCGAGTCGGTCTCGATCCCCGTGATCGGAATCGGTGCGGGCCCCGGGTGCGACGGCCAGATCCTGGTCTCGCACGACATGCTCGGCATCTGCACGCGCTTCAATCCGCGCTTCGTGCGCCGCTACGCCGACTTGGCGAACGACATGCGCTCGTCCTTCGGGCACTACGTGCGGGATGTCAAGGCGCACGAGTTCCCGACGCAGAACGAGAGTTACTAGCGGGGCGGAGTATTAGCGGGGCGGAGCCCCGCTAGTGCCGCGGAGCGGCACGAGTGTTTTTTGGTTCAACGGCTGACGCCGTTGAGACCGGGGGGGGCCGACGCAGCGGGGGCCGACGCAGCGGGGGCCGACGCAGCGGGGGCCGACGCAGCGGGGGCCGTAAGTGGTGGGGATTGCGCGGGCTCCGTACTCCTCCTACGGAAAATTGTTCCGGATCGAATCGGCGTCGTCGTGGCGCTCGGGCTAACGCTCGGTGGCTCGCTTGGACGAAGAAGACGGCATCCCCGTCTTTTCTCCCCCCCCCAGCCTCCGCCGATGCGAGCCGTTCTGATCGTCGACGATTCTTCGTACATGCGTACGCGCATGATTGCCGAGCTGCGTGGCTCGTCCCTCGCGGCGGCGGACGTCATCGAGGCGGCGGGCGGCACGGCGGCGCTCGAGCTACTCGAGGAGCGTGGGCCGGTCGACCTGGTGCTCGTCGACCTCGACATGCCGGACATGGACGGCGTCGAGTTCACGGCGGCGCTCAAGCGCCTCGATGCCGATCACGGGCGCGTCGTCTTGACCGCGAGCGAATGGAACGAAGGGGCCCGTGAGCGCGCGCTCGCGGCCGGCGTCGACGCCTGCCTCACGCGTCCCTTCACCTCCGTCGACCTCGAGCGGGCGGCGGCCTAAGGGGGCCCGGTGACCGCGACCAACCAAGCGCAGTACGTCGAGGAGATCCTGCAGCGTGTGGCGGGGGATCTCTCCATGATCACCGACCGCGATCTCGTGATCGAGTCCGTCGAGATGGAGAAGCGGAAGGAGCGCCCCGCTGGGGAGGGCAAGATCCACGTCTCGTTCCGAATCGCCTTCGAGATCGATGAGCAGGTCCACCACGGTTGCCTGCTCATCCCTCTGCCGCACGCGATCGCGCTCGCCGGCGGGCTGATGATGATGCCGACAGAAGCGATTGAGGAGGTCCGTCACCTCGACACGGTCGACGCCACCACAAGAGAGGCGATGGTCGAGCTCGGCACGTTCATCTGCGGCGCCGCGGACGCGGCGTTCCGCGTCCTCGGCAACGAGGGCTTCCAGGTCCACTTCGAGGGCTGCCAGGGCGTGCGCGCCGACGTGCGCCCCGCGCTCGTCTACCAGGAGGGGCTCCCCCTGGTCGTCGGTCGCGCGACGGTCAGGATGGCCGATTTCGATGCGGAGCAGACGCTGTTGATTCTGCCCGAAGCGCTGCTGAGCGCCTGACTACTGCTTTTTGTCGTCGAGCGCTTTCTTGAAGAGCGACCCGAGGTTCGTGCCGAGCGCCGCCTGATCGCGTGAGCGGTCGAGGACCTCGTCGATCACGTCGCTCTCGACGGCTTCGTCCGAGCCGAGCAGGGCGCCGCGCGGGTCGAGCCGCGACAGCGAGATACGGCGCGCACTCTCGTCGATCGCCTGGATGCGAACCGTCACTTCCTCGCCGACCTTCAGCACGTCCGAGGCACGGCGCACGCGCTCCCGTCCGAGCTGCGAGACGTGCAGGAGTCCCTCGAGACCAGGCTCGACCTCGACGAACGCGCCGAAGTCCGCGAGGCGCGTGACGCTGCCGGTGATCTGGCGGTCGACGCTGAGGCGCTCGTTGATGCTGTCCCATGGGTCGGGCTCGAGCTGCTTCATGCCGAGCCCGATGCGCTTGCCGCCCTCCTTGATCTCGAGCACCTGGACCTGCACCTCCTGGCCCTTCGTCAAGACGTCGTTGGGATCGTCGACGCGCTTGCGCGAGATGTTGGAGACGTGGACGAGTCCCTCCAGGCCGCCGCCGACGTCGACGAAGGCGCCGAAGCTCTCGATGCGCGTCACCTTGCCCGTCAGCTGGACTCCCGGATGCAGGCGTCCCGCCGAGTCGCTGAGGGCCTCCATGCGCTCGCGCTCGAGAATGCGCCGGCGCGAGAGCACGACGCGCTTGCGGTTGCGGTCGATCTCGAGCACCTGGCAGGTCAACGTCTGGCCGATGTAGCTCGAAATGTCGTCCTCGCGGCTCAGGGACACCTGGCTCGCCGGCATGAAGGCATCGTGCTTGCCGATCTTCAGCTCGAGCCCGCCCTGGTTCTGTCCCGACACGCGTGCCCTGACGAGGGAGTCGACGGTCAGCTCTTCCCACTGGGCGATCGCCAGCGCGTCGCGCATCGACAGGAGCCAGAGATCGTCCTCGCGTCCGCGCAGCGTGAACTTGTGCTTCGAGCCGACTTCCGGTGGCTCGTCGAACTCGCGCAGGGAGACGACGCCCTGCATGCGCGGACCGAGGTCGACGATCACGTCGTCGCCGTTGATGCCTTCGATCACGCCGTCGTACAGGCGGTCCCCGCCGGCGGTGCGCGTCTCTTCTTCGGCGTGGGCGGTCATGCCCTGCAGGTCAACGTCCTGGAGGGCGGCGTCGATCTCGCGGTCGAGAGCGTCGTCGTTCGGATTGGGTGTCATGGTTCGGGGCGGATGGGGAATCGAGCGCAATATCTTAGCGAGGGATGCCGATCAGCGCTTGCGGTGCACGTCTCGGGTGCTCGCCTGGTCGGTCGGCCACAAGACGATCTCCCCTATATTGACGTGCGGGGGCCGGGTCACGGCATACAGGACGGCGTCCGCGACGTCCTCGGGGGTCAGGGGCTGCATCCCGTCGTAGACGGCGTCCGCTTGCTCCCGGTCGCCCCGGAAGCGGACGACGCTGAACTCGGTCTCGACCATCGCGGGGTCGATCGTCGTGAACCGCACCCCGTGGCCACCGGCATCGAGCCGCAGCGACTCGTAGAGCGCTCGGACGGCGTACTTGGTCGCGTTGTAGACGTTGCCGCCCGGGTACACCTGGCGGCCCGCGACGCTCCCGATCAGGACGACGTCGCCGCCGCCGCGCTCGATCATTCGCGGGAGCGCGGCGCGTACCACGTGGAGGACGCCCTTGACGTTCGTGTCGATCATCGTCGACCAGTCCTCGGGGTCGCCCTCCTGCAGCACGGACGTGCCGAACGCGAGCCCCGCATTGGCGACGACGAGGTCGATCGGGCGCGACTCGACGGTGGCGGCCACGGCGCGGGCGTCGCGCACGTCGAGGACGCGGGCCTCGCTCCCCGGTAGCTCGGTGGCGAGCGCCTCGAGCCGATCCTGGCGCCGCGCGGTGAGGAGGACGCGCGCGCCCGCGGCGGCGAGGGCACGGGCCGTGGCGGCGCCGATGCCTGCCGAGGCACCGGTGACGAGAGCGTGACGATCGTCGAGGGAGGTCATGGGGGTCCTGCCGGGGAGAAAGCTGATTGGGAGTTGGCCCCGTCCGAGCTCGCGCCTAGCCTACTCAGCGGTTCGCGAGTTTTCGCCAGTGGGTCCCTCTCTCTCCACAGCCACACCGGCGCGAGCGGCTCCTCGCAGGGTCGAGGCGCCCGACACCGTGCGTTCCGCGCGGTCCGGCCTCAGCCTCCGGACGGCGATCGGGGTCGGTGCGACACTGGCGCTCGCCGGGACGTATTTCGTCGCCGGCCTGCCGAACCTGCACCACTGGGCAACATGCCGCAGGTCTCGCTCGTGTGGATGCCATCGGGGATCGCGGCGGCGGTCCTGCTGCGCTTTGGCGCGGCGCTCTCGCCCGGTGCCTGGCTCGGAGCCTTCGCGATCAACTGCGGCACGGGATTCGGCGCCCCGGCGAGCGCGGTCATCGCCTGCGGCAACATTCTCGAGCTCCGTCTCGCCGTGCGCCTGATGGCGCCGAGCCGGCGCTGGCGACGGCTAGGGGACTACGTGCGCCTCCTGCCCGGCGTCCTGATTGCGCCGCTTCCCGCCGCGACGGTCGGCACGGTGGTCCTCACGGTTGCGAACGCCGACGCGTCGTCGAGTGCCTGGCGCACCTGGCTCATATGATTCCTCGGGGATGCGGGCAGCAAAGCTCTAACGGGCCCGCGGGCACTACAATTCGGACCCGCCAATCCATCCGACATCCACTTCCGACGACAGGAGCAATCCCTTGGTTCAGATCGAAGTCGAGTACGAGGGTGGTCTGCGCACGCGCGCGACCCACGGACCCTCGAGCGCCACTCTCCTCACCGACGCCCCCGTGGACAACCATGGCAAGGGCGAGTCCTTCTCGCCGACCGACCTCGTCGCCACGGCGCTCGGCACGTGCATGCTGACGATCATGGGGATCGTCGCCGAGCGGCACGGCTGGAGCTTCGTCGGCGCGCGCGCCAGCGTCGAGAAGAAGATGGTCACCGAGCCCGTGCGCAAGATCGGGGCGCTGGAGGTCGTGATCTCGGTCCCCGGCGAGCTCGAGCCGGCGGCGCGCACGGCGCTCGAGAAAGCGGCTCTCGCCTGCCCCGTGCACAAGACTCTGGGCTCCAACGTCGACATGCCCGTGCGCTTCGAATGGGGCGCACCGGTGGCCTGATGTCCGCCACTTCCGGGGTCGTCACGCGCGGCCACTTCGAGTACCTCGCGGCACGCACGCGGGCGGACGATCCGTTCCTGACCGAGCTCAAGGCCGCCGCCCCGGCTACTCGGCCATCGTGATGGCGCGCGCCCTGCCCGACGGCGGCCGCGTGCGCACGATCGAGCTCTCGGACAAGCACGCCGGTTTCGCCGAGGAGTGGATCGCTCGCTCCGACGTCGCCGACGCGGCGTTCCTCGACGCCGACAAGTCGAGCTATTCGGCCTACCTCGCCGAGAGCCTGCGCATCGTGCGGCGGGGGGCATGATCCTCGTCGACAACGCCTTCGCCTTCGGCCAGCTCCTGGTGGAGTTTCGGAGGAGCCGCAACGCCGTGGCGCGTGTATGCGGGCCGGGATACGACCGCAACTGTCTGCATCACACCACTAGCTAGGCCGATGGCCCCGCTGTCAGCGCGGCGTCGACCAGAACGCGTTGACAGGCGTCGCGATGAAGCCGCGGACGATCTCCTGGTCGTCTTCGAATTCCCCGACGACGACGCCCACATCGTTGATGTCCCAGGCCTGGACGTTCGCGGCCCCGAAGAGTCGCAGCGCGCCGGGGAGACCCAGTGCGCTCTGCAGGTCGGTGTACGCGTCGGTCCAACTCGCCCCCGTGTCGGCGCCGGTGGCGGAGCCATCGACGTAGACGATGTTCTGAGCGAGAGTCGAGGCGGCGGTGAGGGCCAGGCATGCGAGGCAGGAGACCCACTCGTTTCGTCGTGACATCGCTGGTGGACCTTTCGGCTTCGGGTCACGGCGTGACGAGGATGTAGTCCTCGAACTCGACCTCGTCGCAATCCTCTGGGTTCGTGACCGTCAAGTTGATGCTGTACAGACCGGGTGAGGTGAATGTGTGCGACGGATGCTGAGCGGTGGATTCCGTCCCGTCGTCGAATTGCCAGCGCCACTCCGTGATGTACCCGGTGGACAAGTCGGTGAAGTCCACGGTAAGGGGGGCTTGGCCGCTGGTCGGAGCACCGACGAAGTCCGCTTGGGGGAGCGGACTGTTGCGGACTTCGATGTAGTCGATGATCGTGTGAGTGTCCGAGCCGAACGGGTTTGTCACGGTCAGGCTCACCGTGTAGTCACCTGCGAACGAATAGGTGTGGCTGGGGGTGGCGCTCGACGATGTCGCGCCGTCGCCGAAGTCCCACGTCCACAGCGATGGGATTCCCGTCGACAAGTCCGTGAAGCTCACAGTCAGTGGTTTGGCACCCAGCGTGGGGTCGGCGCTGAAGTCTGCGGTGGGCGAAGAGACGTCGACAGCGACGTAGTTCGTCCGAGTCAAGGTGTCGGAGCCATAGGCGTTGCCCGCCGTCATGACCACGGAATAGAAGCCCGAGGCCGAGTAAGTGTGCGTCGGATTCTGCGCGGTAGAGGTCGCGCCATCACCGAAGTCCCATAGCCAGGACGTCGGCGCGCCCCCGCTCGACCCGTCGAGGAAATCCACCGTCAAAGGTGATGAACCCGTCGTCGGCATCCCTGTGAAATCGGCCACGGGCGGAACGAAATCGACCCCGATGTAGTCGATCCTCGTTTGCGTGTCGGTTCCGTACGCGTTGGTCACGGTCAGCGTCACCGTGTAGATGCCGGACGTCGCATACGTGTGGTTGGGCTCGCGCAGCGCGGAAGTTCCGCCGTCGCCGAAGCCCCAGCTCCAGGATGTTGGGATTCCGGTCGATTGGTCCAGGAACGCGACGGTGAGTGGGGACGTGCCGGACATCGGCAGGCCCTCGAACCCCGCAGTCGGGGGCACGTTGGCGACTCGCTGGAGCGATCCCGGCACGTTGATCCGACCGTACCCGAAGATCGAATCGACACCCATTGCACCGATGTCATCCGATCCGAGTTTGAGGGCGCTCTCGACTTCGTCGGGCGTGAGGCCCGGTGCGACCGACCAGATCGTCGCGCACAATCCAGCTGCGAGCGGGCAGGCGAAGCTCGTTCCGTCGACCGCGGCGTAGTCCGTGTCGCTTCCCGCATCGGTCGTCAGCACGCCCACGCCCGGGGCGAACAGGTCGACGAACGGTCCATAGGCCGAGAAGGAGGCGCGTGCGTCCGCCGAATTGGTGGCCCCGACGACGATCAGGTCGTCCGCGTCGCGGTCTCCGAAGTTCAGGTTGGCCGAGTTGTTGCCCGCCGCCCAGACCATCAGCCCTCCGATGGACTTGACGTAGGTTGCGGTGGTCAAGTTCGAGCTGTTCGCGACTCCGCTGTAGCTGACGCTCGCGACGCGATCTCCGCTCTCGATCGAGACGCGCACAGCATGCTGGAGGTCCGAGAGCTGAGCACTGCCCGACGCCGCGTTCGAGACTCGCAGCATTCTGTGGCTCAGGTCCCAGCCGACGCCGACGACACCGAGTCCGTTGTCGCCGTTCGCTGCCGCGGTACCGGTGGTCATGGTTCCGTGCGGGTGCACGGGACCGATGCTCCCACCCTGCGACTCCCAGAGTCTGTTGACCGCGTTGTACGCTTCCAGGCGATGAAGCTGGAGATCCTCGTGCGTCGTCCGAATCCCGGTGTCGCAGATACCGACGGTGACGGTAGGGGTTCCCGTATGGATGCTCCATCCCCGGCACGAATGGAGCCGATCGGCCTGATGGTGCCACTGCTGCATGAGCAGCGGGTCATCGGGGCAGTTGATTGGCGGAGCGACGGTTCGACGGTCGGAGCTCGTCGAGCCCGAGCGGCGCGGCTTGTGCGCGTCGTCGAGGGATTGGCGCGGACTGGCGATCGGAAAGAGCCGCCAATCGGGTTCGGCGTACTCGAACACACCTGATGCCATCAGTTCGCGAGCCACGCTGTTCTCGCTCCTTCCTTCCGTGACCCAGATGATGAACTCGTCCGTCTGGCTCACGTAGCGATGGAGAGCGTACGGCGCGATCTTTGCCTCTGCCGCGGCTCGAGTCGCCGCGGCGCGGTCCACGCTCCATCCCTGCTCGAGGAGCGATTCCTGTTGTCGCGGTCGAACGATCAACCGACCCGAGAGCTCCTGGACGCCGGCGATCGGAACAAACCCGCCGTCCGTTCGAGCGTCGTGGAGAACAGGTACGCCCTGGGCTGCGACGACTTGGGAGCCGAAGACGAGGAGCGCTGCCCACGTGAAGAGAGAGAGGGCTCGAGGAGCTACGCCGCAATCGCGAGAAACGCTGGACATGAGGGCCTCTTGGGAGGGGGGAGCGAGTGAATGGGCGGTCGCGAGGACAAACGAGCAACTCCGAGGCCGAAGCGTGGATTAGCCCGCCCCGGTACGTCCATGTTCGCATGTGCGTCCTTTCCCGGGGAGCGGGATATGCTCTGTGTGCGTTTCGCGAGGGCTCCGGCGATTCCAGTTCTTGGAATCGCGTCCAGAGCCTGGACGGGGGGGCCGCGTTGCTCTTGATCGGAGGCGCTCTCGTGGGCGCGACCGCGTTCTCGGTCTTGCGACCGCTCGACATCGGCATGGGACGTTCGGATTGCACTGCCGTAATCGCTGCTCCGCGGCCGGGTGGCTAGGCTGGGGTGGCTTAGGCTGGTGCAAGAGAAGCTAACCATGACAAGAACTCGACTCGAGAACACGCGACTGCTCATGTTCGGATCGGCCGTCCTCGGTGCGATCACCGCGCTCACTCCAGCCGCTGTCGCGCAAACGTCGACCGTCACCTACGACCTGGACGACGTCTGGCTGCTCCCCGATATCAGCCACCCCGGCGCGGCCGCGCAGCCGATGAGCCTGTCGTTCGAGTGGACCTACGTGCCCGGCGACTTCGAGAACGGGTCGGGCCTGCTCCTCGATGGGGACATTCCGTGGTGGGGCCTGGGCCTCGTGGTCGTCGACGCCACCATCGAGACGTCCGCCATCGAGCTCACGCTGGCGGGGAACTACCACGACTTGGGTCTCGACATCACGATCAAGTTCTTGCAGCCGCTCTCGGTCGACCAGTCCTCGACGATCGACACGGTCTTGAGCTCTTTCGAGATCGAGGTCGGCATCACCCGCCGCGGGCACATCGTCAGCGGCAGCGCCGTTCCGCGCGCGCTCTACAGCGACTACTGTGGGCCCGCCGCGGCGAGCTCGACGGGCGCGCCCGGCGAGCTGCGTGCCTTTGGGACGAGCAGCGTCCAGGACAACGACCTGACGCTCGAGGCCACGAGCCTTCCGGCGAACCAGTTCGGCTACTTCCTCGCGAGCCGCACGCGGGCGTTCGTGCAGAACCCCGGCGGCAGCCAGGGCAACCTCTGCCTCGGCGGGTCGATCCTGCGCTTCACGCGGCCCGGCGAGATCGGCTTCAGCGGGCCGGCGGGGGAATTCTCGCTCGGCCTCGACCTCACGAGCTTCCCGAGCTCGCCGCCGTCACCCGTTCTGCCGGGGGAGGAGTGGAACTTTCAGGCGTGGTTCCGCGACCAGAATCCCGCGGCGACCTCGAACTTCACCCAAGGGATCACGGTCGAGTTCGAGTGATGGGCTAGCACGCAGCGGGCCGCGGGCCCGAATGCCCGCGGCGCACTTGGAGTCCATGGGATAGCTGGCGCGCCCCTACTGGAACGCCACTCGGATGCCGTTCGTGAAGTTCGAGTTCCCGGCGATCGGCTCGCGGTGCCAGAGCTGGAAGGTCCACGTCTCGCCGGCGAGCACGGTGGTCGGCGGAGACAGGGGCATCGATCCCGTGTCGATCGTCGCGCTCATCGTGCCGTGGGAGCCGGAGGTCTGGAGCGTGGACAGGAAGCGCGCGATCGGGTTCTGCAGGCAGAGCCTGCCGTGGCTGCCGGGCGGAGTGAAGCCGGGGCCGACGTTGGGCGCTGAGAGGAAGTAGCCCGAGACACCCAGGGGGAGCTGCGTCGCGTGCAGTTGCACGTCGCCTCCGGCGATGTCCGAGCCGTCCATGACGAGGATGCTGGCGAACGTCGTGTTGTTGGGGTACCCCGAGACGTCGCACGTGTGCGACCCGAGGCACGACCAGCGCGGATTCCAGCGCGCTCCGTAGATGTTTGCGTTGTTCGTCACCGCGTAGTCGGTCATCACGATGAACCAGTTCGGGTCGTACGGGTCGTTCCGGCGCGGGACGGGCCGCGCCTCGGTGATCCTCGTCCCCGGCGTGAGCTGTTCCGCAGTCTCTGTCGGGCACAGCAGGCCGTCGACCTCGGCGAGCGTCAGCGCGTACGCGCGGAACTGACTCGATCCGATCGCGCGGTCAGTCGCCGTGAGGACGAAGTGGTGTCCGTCGCAATCGACACTGGCGTCGTACTCGTCGTCGAAGATGGTGGAGGGCAGGAGCGGCGAGATGTCGACCTCACTCACGGTTCCGTTGCGCCACAGCACCGCGCTGACGTCCGTGTCCGTGCCGTAGTCGCGGGTGAAGGACACGACGTAGCTGCGCGGGCCGAACGAGTTCGTCGGGCTGGAGACACTCGGTGAAGACAGCGGTTGCGTCGCGGACGCGATCGTGAACGTCGAGCTCGTCTGCCCATCCCAGCGGATCGTCTTGCCCCAGATCTCGGAGGGGTTCACGCCGTCGTCGACCATCCACGCCACCAGCCACGTCGATGTGGCGACCGGGATGCCGCCGGAGACCTTGGAGATGTTCGGGCGACGGTTCTGTGCGCCGTTGCCGGCGATGATCAGGGACTGCCCCGTGAAGCCGTTGGGGTCGAGCATCACGCCGACGAGATCGTAGGGGTTGCTGAGCTCGGGGAACTGCGCCCACTCCCACACGACGGCGAAGCCGTCGAGCACGTCGCCACCGATGGTCGGAGCGGTGTAGTCACTCGTCCCCGAGCCGGCCAGGATCGATCCGCCGCCGATCGTGTCGCTGGCAGCGACGTAGACGCGCGAGCGGACGCGTCGCCGGGGGTAAGCCCCTGCGGCGGCGACGACCATGAAGTTCCCCGATGCCGCGCAGTTCGCGACGTCCGGCCGCTCCCAGCTCTCGGTCGAGTTGTCGATGTAGCCGTCGCCGAGCGCCGTGCCGTCGATGGTGATGCGGCGCGCGTACATGTCGCTGTCACTGCCGCTGAACTGTTCCTGGTAGACGGTCAGGAACGAATCCGTGCCCGCATCGTACGCGGTCGCGGGCGCGTACAGGTTTGCGCCGTACGTGTCGATCGAGAACGTCGAGACGACCGGGTCGATGACGACTGGCCACTTCGATTCCGCCAGGAACGCCGCGGGCACTCGCAGGGCGAGGACCGCGCCGTCCCACTCGGTCTCGAGCGCGAGTGTGCGTCCACCCGCGTCCAGCACGGTGGCGGCGCCGTAGCGCACGTGGCCGTGCTCGCCGTGGAATACGAACGCCCCTCCATCCGGCTCGACCGCAAGCTCCGTCTCGATCGCGATGCGCACCTCGACGTCGCCCTGACCGAGCGCGTGCGGGAGCTCGAAGCTCTGCTCGACGCTCTCGGGCGCGAGGTCGTAACGCTCGGTCAACGGTCCGCGCTCGAGCGAGACGCGTGATCCCGCCAGCTCGGCCCGCACCTCTTCGTGGAAGGGCACTTCCTCGCCACCGGCGCGCACGCCCTCGAGCACGAAGCGAACCGGGTAGTTGCGCGGCGCGTTCGAACCGAAGAAAGGGATGTACCGGAAGCCGTCGTGTCCAAACGAGGCCTTGTAGCTCCTGCCACGCGCCCAGAGACGATCCTCGTCGTCGAGCCGGTTCGTATGCACCCGATCCGGCGTGTGCCCGACGAAGCTGGCCTCGGACGCGGGGGGCGACGCCGCGCTCGCGGGCAGCTGTCCCTCCTCGCGGTCGCGATCCTCCAGCACGAAGGGGGTGATGCTCAGTGGCGTTGGCGCAGGCAGGCCGGTCCGTGCGGTAGCGATGGACGCGGCAGGGTGGTCGCTGCGCTCGGCCTGCGGAGAGCAGGGGAGTGCCGTCAGGGCCAGGGTCAGGAGGAGTTGGGAGCTCATGGGGATCATCCTCGGGCTTGGTGTGTGGTGGGCGGGAGAAGCGCTCGCTCTCCTGCCTCGCTCCACGCAAGCCCTGAGCTGACACCGCCAGGAATCCGTCAGTTTCCGCTGAGGCGCTGTCCCGCGCGAGTACGAGCTCTTCCACCTCGAGGCGCTTTGCGGCTTGGGGCCGCGCTCCGAGTAGGACAGTCCTCCCAACGAGGATTGCGACCCAACCGCGCCGGCGTCGGCGCAGATCATCGATCGCAGCCGAAGTGGCGAGGCATCGTCTTTCGAGATCGGCCAAACGCGCCTGGCAATCCTTCACGTGCATACTCACTTCCAGCCGTCAGGCGTGTGTGCTTCGAAGTCGTACGCGTGCCAGCGACGCATCCCGCTCCAGTCGTAGCGCATCGCGGGGCCCCGCGTTCGCCCGAGGAGTTCCGGGTGGGGGGCGCTGGACTTGGGCTGGGCAGCCACAGATAGGACTCGGTCCTGTGGCCCCCGACGAGGCGAGCTGGGCCCGCGGACAGCCAGGTCGATGGCCCGTGATAGGTCGGCGTGATCACCCAGCCCCCCACGGTCTCACCGAGGCTGCGCAATGCGATTCCCCACTCGCCTTCGTGCAGCCCATTTCCGTTGCCGAGGAGCAGCCGCTCCTTCCCATCCACGATGAAGGGAAGGGAATCCGAGGACTCTGTCCGTTCACGCCGAGCGACGCGAGCTCCTCTCCGTCAGCCACGACCACGATCTCGCGAACGGCAACGTGCGTCTCGTGTCTCGTTACTCCAACCTGTCGATGCACAAGCGGCAACGAAAGCGAGAAGCACTGCGAGCAGCAGGTAGTCACGCCGACGCTCGCGGGCACAGCTGTTCTGAAGCTCGGCGAGCTGCGCCTCGGCCCGGGCGAGGGAGTCTTCGATCTCCCAACGACTCATTACCGGGCCGCTAGCGATCCCCCGTGTGCCGCACCCCGCCGCTCGAGGGCGCGCCCTGCGAGGGCTTCACGCTCCCGCCGGACCCCGGGCTGCTCGAGCCCTTGGACCGCCCACCGCCCATGATCTCGATCTTGCCCTCGTCGAGCAGTTTCTTGAGCGGCGGGTGGTCGGCGGCCTTGGGAGAGACCTGGCCCGTTCGGCCGGGACCGAGGTGGAGTTTCTTGCCGCCGGGCAGGGGGACCCGCAGCGGGAGCTTCGTCGTGTTGCTGATTTCCATCGCGGATCTACCCTACGCTCGGTGGTGCGGGTGTGTGCCTACTTCAAGCGCTCATACTTGGCTTCGAACACTTTCATCGGCTCCTTCGAGCCGTGCATCGCGTGACCGATGACGCTCTCGATGCCGTTCTCGCCCAGGCGCAGGACCATGCGGTTCGCGACCGGTGTACCCATCTGGGTCAAGCCGTCGGCGACGATGAATTCGTTGTCGGCCAACCGACCCTGGGAGTGGCCGACTTCGCCCATGTTGCTGACGAGGAACGTGTCGTACGCGCCGTCGCGGTCGTTCCAGCACATGTACCAGACTCCTTCGTACACGAACCCCGACTCGTTGGCGTCGCCGAGGATGCGCGCCTCGAAGGCCCCGCCGCCCAGGGCGGGCAGGATCGTCTCGGTGCCCGTGAACGACATTTCCGGGACTCCGGGACCAGGGCTCATCTTGCCCTGCACCTTCCACGAGCCGAGCATCTTGCTCATCTTGTTCAGCGCCGGGGCGAGCTTGCTCGCGCCGATCGAGGCCTCGATCGTCTTCGCGCCCTCGGGCGGTTGGGTCCGCTCGAAGGAACCCTGGATGTACTTGTGGAACGGGCCCGTGCCCTGGGCGCGCTCGACCGTGAACGCGTACTTGTCGCCCGAGTAGCGAGTGATTGTCCGTTCGATCACCGGTTGGCCCTCGACGAAGTCACTCTGGTTGATCACGAGCGTGTTCGCATCCAGCCAGAAGGCCTCGGTGGACGTGCCCGCGCTCATGTTCGACACGCTCATCGACGTGTAGCGCCCGGCCTCGCGGTTCCAGGCGAGCAGGTTGACGAAGTCGACCGGCGGGAAGCCCGGCACCGGGAACTCGACGTGGACCGTCTCGCGGACGGCGTGCCCGCCGACGATGCGTTCGACGTGGGTCGTCGCCGTCCAGTTCATCGCCTCGGTGTCCGGGGCAGGCGAAGCCGTGCCGGAGCCGGACCAGTGGCCGAGCATGACGCCGAGCTTCTGCATCTCCGCAGCCGGCCCCTGGGGCCCCTCTTGGGCGGTCGTTGTCCAGGCGAGTGCGGGGATCGCGAAGAGGGTGAGGATGGCTTTCATGGCAATCGATCCAATCGTTACTGGAAACCGGCTTCGACAACTGCCTGGAGGGGCACACGGGCACCGAATCGTAGCGCTGTCCCGCTCGCTCGGGTCTAGTGGTGTGATTCACTCTTGTGCGGCATTTTGGTCGGTGCGTACGCGTTCGCTGCAAGGCGCAGCGACGACGCGACTTCGCTGCAAG
>JAAELL010000341.1 GCA_024226735.1 bacterium
GCGCTGCACTCGCGCGAAGGGGAACCAGGGCGTCCAGAAACCTGCGCCGGTCGGGATCGCTGTGAGGTCCACGTGCCAGGTGTCGTTCGGGCGCTTCGCTCGTACGCGACGCCCAGAAGCAGCGACGGGCAGCACCGTTTCCACGTCGTCCTTTGATAGATCCCGTTTCAGCATCCGGCCCACGGTGCTCGCGCTCAGGTGCAGGCCGGCCCGTGCGAGCACCTGAGCGATGCGGACCTTGCCGAGCGTCGGCGAAAGCACCTTCAGGTGCCGAACGAGGTAGGCGACGTGATCGGGGAACTTGTTGACCGGCTCATCGATGCGAACGAGGCCGGCCTCGCCGCGCTCGTCGAGTCTCCGCATCCAGTTCTGGATCGTGGCTTCCGTGATGAGGAACCGCTTGGCCGTCTGGGCGACCGTCCACGACCGAGCCGCACGGAGCCTCAGAATCCTCATCCGCTGGATCGGCCCGTAGTGGGGCCGTCGTCGCGGCGAGTGTCGTCCCCAGCGCGAGTCCTTGATCGCCATCTCCTCCTTCAGGTGCTCGATCTCGGCGCGAAGACGGTCGATCTCGGCTCTCTCTCGGTGCTGGGAGCTGCGCGTCGACGCTCGGCTCCAGGCGACCGTCAGCGCCGTGGATGCCAACGAGATGGCGTGGAGCACGCCCGAGCGGACGAGGTCGGGCCAGTTCCTGGGGAGCGGGATGGTCTTCGGCGACGGCATGGCGTTCCTCACGTGCTCTCACGACTCGGCCACCAAACCAGTCTAACCCATGGCTCGAGCCAACCTTCCGACGGCCTCAGGCGGCCTGAAGAGTCGCTGGACCACTACAGCATCCGGCCCACGGTGCTCGCGCTCACAGGCGGGGACGTTGGAGAGGTCGTTACGGTAGAGGCAGGGATACGCGTCTGCGTGAGTTCGACCGGGACTCGGCCCTCAATCAAAGACGACTGAGATGGCGTCCGTGAAGTTGCCCGGGCGTGGCAGGGTCGTGGGGTGAGGCCCCTTGTTTTACCTATCCGCGCAGCTCGAGGAGCTCGCGCGAGTAGTTCTCGTTCGCGCGAGCATTGCTTCCCGGCGGCACCTGGTTCGCGACGCCGTCGAGGAAGATCAGCATCGCGGGGCTCTGCGCGCTCGCCCTGAGCAGGTCGCGGAACTCACCGAGAGCGTTCGCGCGGAAGGCCTGGTTCTGCAGGAACTCGATGTAGGCCGCGGCGGCCGTGGCCTTCTGGTCCGTGGTCAGCCCAGCGGGCAGGTTGGCGAGGTACTGTGCGTTCGCGGGGTCGAGGAAGAAGCCGCGGAGCTTGTTGAAGTTCGTGTTGAAGTGCCGTTGCCAAAACTGGACCATCAGCTCGGTCAACTGGTTGCTCGAGTACATCTGGCGATAGAGCGTCTGCGCCGCGAGCTCCCCGACGCCCCAGCCGCCGAAATTCGGAGGCGCATTCTCGTCGAGCGGCACGCCGAACTGCGTCAAGCTGCCTACGAACCACGGTGGCTCGGGGACTCCCGCAATCTGGGCGTTGATGTGAAGGATCAGGCTGCCGGGGAAACCCGGCAGGAGGGAGTCGACTTGTCCCGGCGTCGTACCGAACGAGGTCCGGCGCAAGACGTGGGCCGTGACCTCCTTGACGGTCTGCGCTTGGGTCACAGGTGCGGAGGCGAGAGCGAGCGCGCACACAAGCGCTCCCCTCGCGAAACGTAGATACGTTGCGCGGTGCATGGTCTGTGTTCTCCGTGGATAGGGGACGAGTCGGCGTGAGCCGGAAGAGAGGCAGATGCTGGTGAGCCCGGGCGCGCCCGCAATGGACTCGACCAATTGCCAGAAACCACGTTCCCGTAGGGTCCGCGAACTCGGGCGACACGCAACCGCCTGTCCCGGCTCGCGTTGCGACGCGACGATGATGGGCCGATGACAGCCGAGACCTTCCCGCTCCGCGCGCTCCTGCTGACCGTTGCTGGCTGGGTGAACCGTGAGCAACAGCACGTCGTCGAGTACCTCATTGAGGAGAACCGCGTGCCGAAGGAGCAGCTCCGGGGTCGGCGCCTGCGCCTGACCGACGACCAGCCCCGTCGGCTCGCGGCGAAGGGGAAGCAAATCGGTAGGCGGGCGCTGGCCTCAGTCGCCACGATCGTGACGCCGGACACGATCCTCCGGTAGCACCGCCGACTGATCGCGGCGAAGTGGACGTTCCAAACCAAGCGAGCCGGACGTCCTGGGCTCATGAAAGAGATCCGCGAACTGATCGTGCGCTTCGCGACTGAGAACTCCTCGTGGGGCTACTGTCGCATCCAGGGTGAGCTCAAGGGCGTCGGGCACCGCGTCGCGAAGACGACGATCGCGAACGTCCTCAAGGAGAACGGGATCAAGCCCGCGCCCGATCGACCGTCTTCGTGGCGCTCGTTCTTGAAGGCGCACTGGGGTGAGGTCGCCGCAACTGACTTCTTCTCCGTCGAGGTCTGGACGCCAGGGGGGCTTCGAACTTACTACGTGCTGTTCCTGATCGAGCTCAGGAGCCGCCAGATTCACGTCGCCGGGATCACGACCAACCCTGATGGAGACTACATGGCGCAGATTGCACGGAACCTCACGGATGTCGTCGACGGTTTCCTGCGCAACGATCGATTCCTGATCTGCGATCGCGACACCAAGTTCACCGCGCAGTTCAAGCGGATCCTGAAAGACGCGGGCGTGGAATGATCTTCTTCGGCGAGCGGTCGTTGCGCCGCGCGATTGCGGAGTTCGTCGAGCACTATCACGTTGAGCGCGCGCATCAGGGCCTCGGCAACGTGACGATCGAGGACACTGAAGTCGGCACCGGCGATATCGCGTGCCGCGAGCGGCTCGGCGGTATCCTCAAGTCGTATCGCCGCGCGGCCTGAGCGCCTGAGCGGGTGCGAGCCGTCAACATCGGCCGAACCGTGGGGGAGTTCCGTGCTCGCAGAGTGCCGGTAGACCCGCCTGTGAGCACTGGCGAGCCGTTCCAGGGGTCGGCCGAGTTTCCGGATAGGACGGGCTCGAGGCCAGGTTCTGCTTGACTTCGACAGGGCCCAGGTCGATGTTTGCTAATGCCTGCTATGCCTTGTCATAGACAGCGATTCCGAACATCAGCCACCATGCCGCCCGACACCCTCCGAGCCAGACTCCAACGCCTAGCCGCCCAGCGACGGGTCTTTCGAGGTCGTGACGCCCTCGCGGCCGGCGTGCCTTGGGCCTACCTCGGCCGAGCGGTGCGTGAGGGGACTCTTATTCGCCTGGCTCGGGGCCTCTATGCACACCCGGACCACGTCCCCGCGGAGCATGGGACTCTGGTCGAGGTGGCGGCCCGTGTTCCGCACGGGGTCATCTGCCTGCTCTCGGCGATGCGCTTTCATGGCCTCACCACCCAGAACCCGCACGACGTCTGGATTCTGCTCGACCGTCGTGCGAGGAGCCCCGCATTCGACGCTCCGCGCCTGCACGTCGTGCGCGCCTCGGGGCGTGCCCTCACGGCCGGAATCGACGAGCACGAGATCGACGGAGCCACCGTTCGCATCACGAACGTCGCCAAGACAGTGTGCGACGGATTTCGCTACCGGAGCCATATCGGGCTCGACGTCGCCATCGAAGCGCTTCGTGATGCGCTCACGAAGCGTCTCGCCAGCCCGTCCGAGATCGCCGAGATGGCGCAGGTCGTGAGAGTTCGGACCGTCATCCAGCCGTATCTGGAGTCCCTGGCATGAGCGACGAAGGGAACGAGCGTCTCTCCCATTCCGTTCGACAACGGCTCCTGAACCTCAGCCGAGAGCGCGGCGTGGACTTCAATGCCGTACTCGTGCAGTTCGTTCTCGAGCGAGGGCTCTATCGACTCTCGCGATCGCCGCACGGGAACCGCTTCGTGCTGAAGGGAGCGCTTCTGTTCCGTGTGTGGACCCATGAGCTCGAGCGTCCCACGTTCGACATCGATTTGCTCGGCATGGGAGATCCGTCGCCCGAGGGACTGGCCGAGATCTTCCGAGAGGTGCTCGGTTCGACAGAAGTTCCCGACGGTGTCGAGTTCGACCTGGCCGGCATGACGACCGAGGAGATCCGTGGGGGGCAAGAGTACGGCGGAGTGCGTGTTGCGTGCGCGGCGAGGATCGGGACGGCGCGTGTTCGTACGCAGATCGATGTCGGCTTCGGCGATGCGGTGACGCCTGGACCGGTGAAGGCCGAGCTGCCTTCGCTCCTTGGGCTTCCAGCGCCCATGCTTCTGACGTATCCGCGTGAGACCGTCGTGGCCGAGAAGCTCGAAGCGATAGAGCGGCTAGGGCAGGCGAACAGCCGCATGAAGGATTTCTATGACCTGCACGAGATCTTGGAGCGCTTCGAGCTGAACGACGACTCCCTGGCGGATGCCATTCGGGCCACCTTCGGTCGCCGACGAACGCCGATTCCCGCCGAGCTGCCCGTCGGATTGAGTTGGGAGTTCGCCGCGGACAGCGCGAAGGCCGACCAGTGGGCTGCCTTTGTCCGCCGCGCGCAGCTCTCGCCGGAACTCTCGGACTTCGGTCGAATCGTTGGCTTCCTCGCGACTCGCCTTCGCCCGGCAATCGAGGCTGCGCGCGATAGGTGATCCGGTAACCCGACCTTCATGCCCACGACCCCACGACGCGCGCAGCGCGGTGCAGCGACTTCGGCGACACGGCAGGGCGATCGTCGTCCACGACGGTACGCAGGCAGGCGCGCGCAGAGCCAACGACGAGCCAACGCAGGCCAGGAGCGGCGAGGTACAGGACGATCCAGTGACCACGCTCGCCGACGGTCGCCTGGCCACCCGCCGGCAGGACCTTCCGCGAAGCCTTCTCAGACGAAAACCGACGCATCCGGGTTGACGTTTCTGGTGGGAGTATGTGAGTCTCCTTCACGGCGTTGCCGACGCCGAACCCCGATGGATCCTCCCCCGCAGGAGCCCTCGACGGGGCAAAGGGGAGCCGACTCCTCCGGCGGTGTCGTCAAGTGATCTTCGCTGCGCGGCCGAGGGCGGGGGCCGAGGCGGCGCAGAGCGAGGAGAACGATGATGACCGCCCACAAGGACCTGAAGAGAATCATCCGCCGTCGCCAGAAGAGGACCGGGGAGTCCTACACGGCCGCGCGCTTTCAGGTGATGCGCGACCGCGCCGCCTTGCTCGGCCTGGAGACCGAGGGGCGACGCGCCAGTGAGCCTCGACGCGTCGACGCCGTCGTGCTCAAGGTGAACCGGCAGTCCTTGCGGGTCCGGATCCTCGGCGAGGATGGCCAGATCACGTTCCGCTCGAGCGACCTCTGGAAGGTGGTGCCCGGCCACCTGGTTACGCTCGTCATCGAGAAGCGCTGGATCTGGCGCGAGCACCCCTACGCGAGCGGCCGGATCGAGAACCCGAGGATCGACGTCGAGAAGCTCGGACTGGTCCCGCTACCGCTTCATGACGAGTGGCTCGACGACCTGCGTTCGGCCTACGAGCCCTACCGGGATCCGGATCCGTACGCGCCCCTCTGGAGGAAGCTCACGGCCAGGCCGCGGGCGGGGTTCGAGATGGACCCGATCGCATGGGGCGTGCTCCCGGGGTTCGACGTCGACGAGAACCCGACGTGCGACGCGGCCGAACTCGCGGAAACGGGCGATGGCGAGGGCGCTCGGAGGCTGCTGATTGAGGTGCTGGGTGCGGACCTGCGCTGCATCGACGCGCACGCCCTCCTCGGCAGCCTCGAGTTCGACCGGTCGCCCGCGCGCGCCATCATCCACTATGAGATCGGGATCCGGATCGCCGAGCTCTCGTTGCCTCCGGACTTCGACGGCGTGCTCGTCTGGGGGCGCCTCTACAACCGGCCGTTCTTGCGCTGTCTCCACGGGTACGGGCTCAGCCTTTGGCGCCTGGGAAAGCTCGCAGAGGCGCAGCGAGTGTTTGAACGGATGCTGTCGCTCAACCCGAACGACAACCAGGGCGTGCGATCCTGCTGGGACGACGTGCGCCACGACCGCTCCTGGGAACGAGACGTTCGCGCGTGAAGAGGCGGCGGACGCTTTGGCGCGACCCTCCTCGTCGGAACCCCACGCCTCCACCTCCCCGGCCCCACGCCACAGGTGTTGGCCTCGTGGTGGCCCATCGACGCGCTCCAGCACCGGAGCCCCGATGCCCAGCACTTCGCAATACGTGCTCCCCTATGCTTCCCACCGAACGAGCCCAGCCAAGACCTCGTCTTGGGATCCACTCTCCGGAATGACTGGCGGCCCATGAATCTTGCCGGCGATCAGGTTACTTTGGCCTCCCGCTCGACGGCCACGGGCGAGATCGAATCCAAGGAGGAGGTTCATGGGACGTACGGGAAAGGGGCAGCGCAAGGCTCGGGAGCAGAAGCGGAAGAAGCGGGAGCAGAGGAAGCGCCTGCAGAGGACGAAACGCGCAGAGGCGAGCTCTTGGGCGGCGCGCATGCAACGCGCCGGTCGTTGGCCGCTCCGGGAGTGCCAGATCAACTCGGGCTTTCGTGAATCCGGGCTGGCGCAGGTGATCATCGCTCGTGAGGGGCCGGCGAGCATCGCGATCGGAATCTTCCTGGTCGACTTGGGCTGCCTGGGCGTCAAGAACTGCATCCTCGACGACGAGCTCGTCCGGCGCGACTACGATGAGCTGGTCAAGAAGGTAACAGGGCGAGAGGCGTTCGAGCCGTGCGATCCTGCGCTCGCCGTCAAAGTCGTGCAGACCGGCGTCCGCTATGCGGCAGAGCTGGGCTTCCGGCCCCACGCCGACTACGGGGCGGCCCGTGAGGTGTTCGGAGACATCGATCCCGGACTCTGCCCCGACGAGATCTCCTGTGGCCGCGACGGCAAGCCCTTCTACGTCGAAGGGCCTGACGACGACGTACCCGAGATCCTTCGGCGGCTCGAGGAGCGCCTGGGACCCGACGGGTTCCACGACGTCTGCGGGCCGGGCCAGCTCCCCGAGACCTTCGTGGAGGAGGGATTCCCCGACGAGAACCCGATCCAGAGCAGCGGTTGTGGGGCAGGATGAGGCGGACGGAAGGGCGTCTCATCGGCGCGATACTGAAGCACGCCGCGGCCCACCGCGGGCAGAGATTCGTGGAGCGAGCCCGTGCGGAGTTCGATCCGGACGGGGTGGGCTTCGGGCCGAAGGACGGAAACCCCGAGGATGGGGCCTTCCTTCCCTGGGCGCTCTTCAACTGGATCCCACGCCCAGGAAGGGCGTCCTTACGGCAGAGCCGAGCTGAGGAGCGACCGGTAGCGCTCGAGTTTTTGGAAGCGAACGAATCTCGCCTCGACCCGTTCGAGCGACGGCGTAGGGTCCGAATACTCGGCCGAAGCGCAACCGCCTATCCTGGCTCGAGTTGCGGCACGACGATGATGGGGCGATGACAGCCGAGACCTTCCCTCTCCGAGCGCTCCTGCTGACGGTCGGCGGCTGGGTCAACCGGCACCAGCAGCACGTGATCGAGTACCTCGTCGAGGAGAACCGCGTCTTGAAGGAGCAGGTCCGAGGCAGGCGTCTCCGCCTGACCGACGAGCAACGCCGGCGGCTCGCGGCGAAGGGGAAGCGAATCGGTAGGCAGGCGCTTGCCGCTGTCGCCACGATCGTGACGCCCGACACGATCCTCCGGTGGCATCGTCGGCTGATCGCCGCGAAGTGGACGTACCAGAGCAAGCGAGTCGGCCGCCCGGGGCTCATGAAGGAGATCCGTGTTGTCCTCACCGAAATGTTGGTCACAGATCAGGGTGAATCCACTGGACGATCTCGCGCCTCCACCTCGCCGGCTCGGTGCCGGAGAAAGCTGGAGCGATGCAAGACGATCCGATGGTCGACGACCACGAAGACGATCC
>JAAELL010000342.1 GCA_024226735.1 bacterium
ACCAGAGGACTCGCGCGCGGTCGACCTCTCCCAGCTCCGCGTGGACCGCGGCGAGACGGCGTCGCGCGGGGACGGTTCCGCGCCGGAAGCCCACCTCCAGAAGCACCTCGAGGCACTTCCCGTACTGCTCTCGCGCACCGACCGGGTCCCCGAGGTCTTCGAGCAGCCGCCCCTTGGAGTGCGCTGCCACCCCGACCTGCGACCGGTCCCCGAGCTTCTCGGCGAGCGCCAGATGCCGGTCGTAGGTCCGCCGCGCGGCATCGAGGTCGCCCTCGTCGTGCAACACGGAACCGAGGTTGCCTGTCGCTTGCATCTCGCCCTCGCGGTCGCCGATCTCGCGGCTGAGCGCGAGCCGCCGTTCGAAGTGCTGGCGCGCCTCCTCGAGACGATCCTCCGCGTACAGGACGTGGCCCAGCCCCGCGATGACCCGCGCCTCACTGTGCCGGTCTCCGATCTCGCGGTAGACCGCCAGGGCGCGCGTCATGCCCTGCCGCGCCTCGTCGAGTCGCCCTTCGTGGAAGCAGAGGTTGCCGAGACCGCCGATCGCGGTGGCTTCCGCCTGCCGGTCCCCCACCTCCCGGCCGAGCACCTCGCCGCGCTCGAGAAGGTCGCGGGACTCTCTCATGCGGCCTTGAGGCGTGAGACTCGTGGCGAGATTGACGGTGGCGCGCGCCTCGGCAGGGCGGTCCCCCAGCTCGCGGCACACCGAGAGCTGGCGCTCGAAGTGCTCGCACGCCTCGACCGATCGGCCGAGGGCGCCCAGCGCGTTGCCGATCCTCCCGAGGATCTTCCCCTCGTCGACGCGGTCCGACCGGTCGACGGCCTCCGCGAGCGCTTCCTGCAGCACCGTGAGCGACTCGTCGGCCCGCCCGGTCAGTCGCAGGAACTGGCCGAGCGCGGAGGCCGCCTCGCTCCGGAGCTGCGCGTCGCCCGCGTCCTCCGCGAGCTTCCGCGCCTCGCGTACGCACTCCTCCTGCCGCGAGCGGTGCAGGGCGAAGTCGAGCGCCGGCTGCAGGGCCAGGAGGACGCGCGCACGCTCCGCACCGGTCAAGAGACCCGGCAGCGCGAGCGCGCGTTCCGATATGTCGATGACGCGCGCGTGCTCGTAGGTCCGCGTCAGGTGCTCCTGCGCTGGCCGGAGGAACCGCAGCGCGTCGGCACCGCGGCCGCCCCTGAGGTAGTGCTCGCACAACTCGACGGCGGTGGCGTCGTCGGGTGACGCGTCCTGCAGCCGGTCCTCGAGCGCCCCGCCGAGCGCACCGTGGTACTCCTCGCGCAGCTGTTCGTGCAGTGCACCGTAGAGCGCCTCCTGGACCTGATGGTGGTCGAACACGTAGTTCCGGCCAGCCGAGCGCACGAGCCGATGCTCCCGCTCGATCCGTCCGAAGCGCTTCAGCGTGGCGATGCGCCCGAGGCCGAGGACGTCTCCGACCAGCGCTGGATCGAACGCGAAGCCCGCGCAGCACGCGAGGTCGAGCAGGTCGCGCTCGTCCTCGCTGAGGTCAGAGACCCGGGCGTTCACGAGCTCGAGCAGGGACGATGGGATCTCGATCTTCTCGATCCGCGTGTTGCCGACCCACGTCCCCACATGGGTCTGCCGGATGAAGTGCCCCTCCCGCAGACCGCGGAGGATCTCGAAGACGAAGAAGGGGTTGCCGTCGGACTTGGTCGCGATCTGGCTCCCGAGCTCCCGCGCCACGTCCTCGGACGGCAGCATCTCCCGAAGCAGCGGTTCGAGATCCTGCGGCCCGAGACGATCCAGGGCGAGCTGGCTCGTCTGGTCCAGCCGCGCGATGCCGGCCAGCCAGTCCTTGGACACGCCGGGCCGCGTCGTCCCGACAAGGAGCACGCCGTGGCCCGGCAGCGCCATCGCGAGCGACGTGAACA
>JAAELL010000343.1 GCA_024226735.1 bacterium
GTCACGTTTCGCCGGCCCTCGCCGCCCCTGGCTACGTTGCGCCTTCTCCGAGTATCCAGCGAATACGCGTCGGCGGCGCGCCTTGCCAGGAACGACGATGGCTCGCCGAAACCTGACACTTATTCTCGGACGGGCCCTAAGTCCCGTTCGAGTCGAACGATCCGCGCTGGAAGGTCGGTGTGCGTGACGCGCCCGATTACCACGGACCCGTTCGGCTTCTCGACGACGCCGTTCCTCGCACCGCTCGGGCTGCCGATCGGCACGACCGTGCAGGCGCAGTACTTCGTTACCGATCTGGCGAACGGCAACACCGCGTTCTCGAACGCGGGCTCGGTCACTGTGGTCCCCTGATTGGAAGAATGACCCGTGGAGCCGGTCCTCAGCCCTGGGGCCGGCTCCCCGTCTCGACGTTCAAGAGCCGCGGCACGGTGCGCCCGCACGAGGGACACGGCTCATGCGTCAGAAGTCCGTGGTCGCCGGTGCGGTAACGGCAGAAGATCGTCCCGTGTCCGGCGAGGTCGGTGTACACGAGCTCACCCGGCTCACCGTCGTCCCGCGGTTCCCCGGTCGACGGGTCGATCACCTCGAAGTATGCGAGGTCGGGACTCGTGTGGAAGCCACTGGTGGGGGAGCACTCGGCGAACAATGCGCGCGTCTCGACCGGGCCCCAGGTGCGCAGGAGCTCGCCGCCCACGATGCCGTCGTCGTTCCACACCAGAGGCGCATCGCGTCCAGTGGCACCCTCGGTGACGTGGACGCCGGCGCGCGGCGCGCCGTACGCCGCGATCCAGCGCGCGTGGGGGGCATGCAGCTCGAGCGCGATCGAGCTTCCGCTGCCGCCCAGGCCAGCGACGTCCAGGAGGCGTCCACCGGTCTCGCCCATCACGTCGAGGTCGTGCGCGGTCACCTCGACCAGCACGCCCTCGCCCGCGGTGAGCCCGACGATCGGGACGTAGCTGCGCTCGATCGCATTGCGCGCGCGCCGTCCGCCGGCGACGAGAGCGAGCTTGCGGCCGAAGGGCCAATGGGCGCGCATGCCCGCGGGCGAGGGGCGCAGGAGGAACGAGGCGGAGTCGGCCGCCAGGTCCGAGCGGTCGGTCAGTGGCAGGGACCTCCATCCCGCCCGCCCGAGGCCACGCGGATCGATCGAGCGCTCGTGGACGAGCGCGCGGAAGTGGGTCGAGCCCACGAGCAGCTCCTGAACGAGGCGGCGCTCCAGGAGCTCGTCCTGGAGCGTCTCGAGCTCGCGCGGGTCGAGTCGGGCGAGCTGGTGCCAGGAGCGGGGCGGCTTCATCGTCGGGCCCCACGTCACGCGGGGGGCGACAGTCTGCGGCCCCGCCGGCGGACCCTCAAGCCGCGCGCCGGATCGGGCGATGAGGGAAGCGCCAGCTCCTCTTCCCCCGGGCCCTCCGGTTGCCTATAGGAAGGGGGGCCCTGACTGGCTTCCGCATGACCGATCCGACCGACGACGCTACAACTCCTGCCCGCGAGCTGCGCCTTCCCGGAGATCGCAGGGCCCGTCGACCGCGCACCGTGCTCGTCCTCGGTGGCGGCGGCATGCGCGGCATGGCCCACATCGGGGTCCTGCGCGCGCTCGAGAAGCTGGGGATCCAGTACGACGCGATCGTCGGCACCTCGATCGGCTCGCTCGTCGGCGCGATGGCGGCGGGGGGCTACGCCCTGGCGGACGTCGAAGCGATCATCAAGGACGTTCAGAAGCAGGACTACTTCCGGCTCAACGTCATCAAGCTGCTCCTCAAGGGCACCGCCGCGCCGAGCATGTATCAGGGGCGCACGTTCCGCGAGAGCCTCGCGCGGATCCTGCCCAAGATCGAGCTCGGCGAGACGAAGGTCCCGTTCTTCTGCAACTCGGTCTGCCTCGAGTCCGGCGGCAGCGTGTTCTGGGGCACGCCCGGATTCCGGGAAGTCTCACTCGTCGACGCGGTCTACGCCTCGTGCGCACTGCCGGGCGTGTTCGAGCCCCTCGAGTGGTTGGGCAACAACTACATGGACGGCGGTATCGTCGACGCGATCCCGTTGCGCTTCGCCAAGACGCTGCAGCCGGACCTGATCATCGCCGTCGACTTGACCGTCAAGGGCACCTACAAGACGCCGAACTACAAGCAGCGCGTCATCAGCACGCTGTTCCGCTCGTTCGAGATCATCGAGGAAGTGCTCGTCGAGCAGGCGCTGCACATGCACGTCGATCACTCGGTCGCGATGATCCAGCCGAAGGTCGGACACCTGCACCGCTTCGACTTCGACCAGGTGCCTGAGGTCATCGACGAAGGGGAACACGAGGCGCTGCGCGTACTCACTTCGCACGCCGCGACGCGCGAGCTCGTGACCGACGAGCTGGTCGAGGGCCTGTCGTGCCCCGTGACGCCCGGCGACTACGTCAGCCTACGCATCGACCCGACGCTCTGCATCGGGTGCGGGATGTGCGAGATGGTGTGCGAGACCGACGGCTTCTGGGCGCAGGGCGGCACGGCGAGCGTGCGCAAGATGGCCAACTACGAGTGCACGCGTGATCACGCGTGCGCGCGCAACTGCCCGACCGGGGCGGTGCGGCTCGGGAACCTCTGAGACGCCCTTCGCGCGATCGGAAGGCTCGTGTCAGAACCGGGGGGGGGCCGGCTACACGGATGGTGACTCGCATCCGTTCCCTTCTCTCGTTTTCGGCCTTCCGCTGATGAACCGCATCGCGTCCCTTTCGCTCACGGGACTCTTGTTCGCTCCTCTCGCAGCCGCTCAGGTCTACGACTTCAACGGCGATCCGCTCCACTCCACCGGTGGCTACACTGGCTCCGCGGGCTCGCCGCGGACGAGGATTCGTGGCTCGGGTTCGACCGCGTGAACAACCTGATTCTCACGACGAACGCGTTCGACGATCGAATCCGTGGGTACACGCCGGGCGTAGCGACGCCGGTCTTCGACCTCGCCTCGTCGACACCCGGCCCGACGGGGATCGCCTACGAGCGCACCTACCACGAAGCGCTGGAAGTCGGCTGGGCCGCTCGGCGCATGCCTCGTGCAGCAAGGCCGTCCGCGCGAGGCGGAGGGGGTCTTGCGTACGGCGTACGAGGCGCTCGTGGCGGCGCGCGGACCGCGCGACCGCTACGCGACGCGCGCGCGCGAACGGTTGCGCGACGTGTACGAGGAGCTCGGCGAGGTGGAGCTCGCTCGGGCGCTCGTCGAGCCAGACGATCCTGCGCGGCGCTGACGCGGGCTCGGTACTGCCCCAGCGCGTACCTACAACTCACGTCAGCGCGCGACGAGCTGTCGCATGACCTCGGTCACATCCGCTCCTATGACGACGTCCGGTCCTGGATGCGCGCGGTGCGGCCAGCTCTTGATCTTCCAAGTGCCGGGCTGGACGCCGTCGAGGACGAACCGGCCGGTCGCGTCGGTGACGACGCCGTACGCGAGGTGGGTGCCGTCCGACGTCAGGAGGCTCACGTGCGTTCCGGCCAATGGATTCCCCGCTCGCGTCACCGTGCCCGTGACGCGCGCGCCGAGCACGCGGACGTCCTGGTCGAGTCCGCTCTCGGGCACGACGATCTTCTCGAGCCGGGGCCAGCGGTAACTCGACGATGCGGCGTTGACCGACACCGTGTACGAGCCCGCTTCGAGGCGGATCGCGAAGGTGCCGTCGGGCTCGAAGCGCTGCGCGCGGTAGGCGCCGTCGCTCTCGCGCTCGAAGTGGATCTTGCCCACGTGGCCCGGTCTCGGGTAGTTGGGCGAGGCGTCGCCGCTTGCGTTACGCACGACGCCGCGCCACGTCGGCAGGCCATCGGGGCGCCCGAAGTCGCGCCGTGTGGCCTCGCCCTCCTCGAGCCGGATGCGGCCCATCTCCTCGAGGCGTGTCGCGCGGAAACCTGCTTCGAGGGAGATCCACGCGACGACCGCGGGGAGGTGGTCGATGGTGTATTGGCCGGCATCGTCGCTTCGGGCGCTGGCGCTGATCTTGGTGCGTACGGTCGAAAAGCCGACGCGCGCGTGCGGTACCGGTTGGCCGTCGGGCGCGTAGACCGTGCCGAACAACCGTGCGGTGCCGAGCTCGAAGACGATCCTCTGCGGGGCGTTGCGCTCGTAGCGGATGCGCTTCCAGTGCGTCGGCCCATCGGCCAGCTGTGCGCCGACCACGTAGTCGCCCGACTCGAGACCCGTGATGAACGCCGTGCCCTTCGCATCGAGTGTCGCGTGTCGGGCGTCGACGACCTCGTTCCACGGATCCTCCGGGTAGCTGCGGCCGGAGGCGAGGTGCACCCAGCCGCGCGGCGCAGGGTCGTCGCCGACGAGGACGAGGACCTCGATCCCGTTGGCCGGGAGCGGGGCTTCGTCCTCGGCGTCGGGTGGCTGCGGTCCGGCGAGCTCGCGCTCGGCGTGCAGCTCGGCCGCGCCGGCGCTCTCGGGAGGCTCCACCGCGCGCGGCTTCTGCAGCATCGGCGGCGGCGACTCGGTCTCGGGCGTGGGACGGGCAGTGGGCTGGATCCCTGCGTCGGCGCCGCCTTCGGGCCACGCGAGGTAGGCCGCCGCGACCAGCGCGACGAGCAGCAGGGGCGCCGCGGCGCGAGCCCTCATGCGTCGTCGTCTGGCCGGCGAAGCCTGCCGCGGAACTTCTCGAGGCGTTCGATGTCCTCGTCGCTGAAGCCGCCGTCGCTCGCCTCGCCCGTGGGCGGGAAGGCGGTGGCGCCCGGATCCTCGCTCGATGGCCCGTGCGGCGCCTGTTCCGCCGGGCCGCCGAAGATCGACCCGCGCCCCCGCACGAAGTCCGAGAACGGATGCTCGGCCCCGGTCGCGCCGCTGGCCCGCGCGTGCTTGATGCGCATGCTCCAGAGCTCGCGGCTACCGGCGTACAGAACGTAGAGGCCGATCACGGGCAACATGCAGCCGCCGCCGAGGAAGAATCCGAAGACCATCAGGTAGGCACAGACGCGGCCGACCGCGACCGCGCGCTCCGTGGCTCCGAGGTAGTCCCCCTTGCGGCCCAAGAAGGCGCGCAGGATCCGGCCACCGTCCATTGGAAAGGCGGGGATCAGGTTGAACGTGCCCATCACCAGGTTGATGAAGATGAACACGCTCAGCAGGATCGCCGGTTCGAACGGGGTGCCGCTGTGGCTCGGATTCCTCGACAAGACGGTCAGGTCGAAGCTGCCCGTCAAGGACTTCAGGACGACGTACCCGAGTCCGGCGAGCACAAAATTCACCGCCGGGCCCGCGGCGGCGACGAGGCCTTCGGTGCGCGAGTCCTCCGGGATCTCGGCCATGCGCGCCATGCCGCCCAGTGGCCACAGCGTGATGTCGATCACCTGGATCCCGAATCGCCGCGCGACGAGGCTGTGGCCGTACTCGTGCAGGAGGACGAGGAGCGCGAGCAGGAGCAGGATCGAGCTCACGACCGCCAAGCGGGTCACGAGGCTGTTGCGGGGATCGGCGAAGAGGGCCGTCCCGACGACGAGCACACCGTACAAGTAGAGGAACCAGACATGGACGCGCAGCTCGATCCCGAGCAGGCGGCCCATGCGCAATGTGCCCGCGATCGGGCCGCCCACGTTGTTACCGTACGGAAAGGACATCGGCGAAGCCGGAACTGTAATGCACTGGGTTCCTCGCAGTCGCGATTTCAGGCAGCGAATCCGCGCACGGTAGGCTGTCGGGGTGGCGGAGACAGGTTGGACAGCCGATGCGCCGCGTATTCTCGAGGTCGATCTCGCCTCGGGGAGCGCTCGGAAGCTCCCGTGGCCGCCGGTCGGCGATCCGGTCCTGGACCTGGGGCTGTTGTCCGGGCCGGCTCTGGGGCTCGCCCGTGCGTACGCCGCGCCAGACGGGGAGGAGCCGTTCGTGGTCTGCGTCGGCGATGCCGTGCGGCGCGGGTTGAGCACGGCGGCGCGCGCGACGGTGCAGGCGCGCTCGCCGCTGACGGGGAGGCTCACAGCCGGGCAGGTCGGCAGCGACCTCGGTCGGCGGCTCGCGGCCGTCTGCGATCTCGTGTGTCTCGTCGGCCGTTCGGCCGGCGCCAACGTTCTGCACATCGGGCCCCAGGGCAGCGTCGAGCTGATCGGCATGCCCGAGCTCGACGGGCTCGATCCCGCGCGGACGCACACGGCGCTGCTCGCGCGCTTCGGTGCCTGCGCGAGCTTGCGCGTCGGCCCCGCTGGAGAAGCTGGAGTCGCTTTCGCAAACCTCGCGGCCCGTCACGATCCCGCGAGCTACGTTGGTCGCGGAGGCCTCGGCGCCGCCCTCGGAGAACGCGGCCTCAAGGCGCTCGTCGTGACCGCGGACGGGGCGCCGGCAGCGACCGCCGAGGGGGAGGGGGAGGCGGAGGGCGAGGACCTGACGACGGCCCTGCTCGCGTCCCCGCGACTCGTCGCGCGCGGACGTGGCGGGACGCTCGAGTTGGGCGCGGCGTTCGAGGCGCGTGGCGACCTGCGCGGATTGGGGTACGGCGCTCCGCTCCCCGGCGGGGTGGGGGAGCGGATCGAGCGCGACGCCGGACGAGCGCGGCGCGAACGGCACGGGTGCCGGGGTTGCCCCACGCGCTGCGGGTGGGTGTTCGAGCGCGACAGCGGGCGGCGCCAAGGCGCGCACTTCTCGGCGACGTACGCGCTCGGTACGAATCTGGGCCTCGAACGCTTCGACGACGCGCTCGCGCTGCTCGCGACGTGCGATGCGATCGGGTGCGATGCGAAGGAGGCGGGGAGCGTGCTCGCCGTCTGGGCGCTGTCGCGCGCGCCGGAGCTCCCGGCGCTGGAGGAGTACCAGGGATTCTTGGAAGCTCTCGCCGCCGGGCACGAGCCGGTCGCCGCGCGCGGTGCCGCTGCCTTCGCCGAGCACCTCGGGGTCCGCGTGCCGCTCGCCGCCGGCGAGGCGGCGCGACCCGAGACGAGTCTCGCTTCGGTCCTTGGCCAGTGCGTCGGCGTCCGTGGTGCCGAGCCGATGCGGACGTTCCCATTCCTCGTCGCCGACGGAGTCGCGCGCGACCGGCTCGAGGCGATCGTCGCGCCGCTGCCGCTGCCACGCGGCGCGGAAGATCCGCGCGACCCGGCCGGCAAGGGGCGGCTCGTGTGGTGGCACGAGAACTTCGTCACGGCCGTCGACGCGTGCGGCTTCTGCGCCTTCTCCGCCGCGGGGCTGCTCGTCGACGGCGTCTGCTCGCTCGACGCCCTGGCCGACTGGATCCTGCCGCGTCGAGCTGTCGACGTGCTCGATGCCGGCGCGTCGGCGAGCGGTGCACAACTGCTCGCGCTGGGCGCGAGCTTGCTCGGCGTACAGCGGATGTTGGACGAGCGCTCCGCCGCGTTGCCGGAGCCCGCGCCGGAGTGGGCCCGCGCGACGATCGTCGTGGACTCCATGGAGCCCGAGTACCGGCGCCTGCGCGGGCTGACGCCGGACGGCCGGCTCACGCCCGAGGCGCGCAGTCGCCTGGGCTCGCTCGCCGTTCTCGACCACGGGCTCGCGCCGGACGATGGACCCGTGGCTGCGCCCACCGGCGCGCCGGTGCAGCCGGCGGCCGCGGCGCAGCCGGGCTCGCTGACCCTGCGCAGCTCGGGGGTCCTCGCGGATCACCTCGGAACGACTCTCGTGCTCGGGCTCGATCTGCCGGCGACGATTCATGCGGTGCTCGCCGAGGCGCGCGACCGAGTGCCGGAGGCCGAGCGATTCCTGATGCAGGGCAGCGAGCCCGTCCCCGCGGTCTACCGCGGCGGCGAGCGGCTGGGACCGGCGGACCTGGTCTCGAACCAAGACGTCCTCGACCTCGTTCTGGCCATCGCGGGGGGGTGAGAGAAGAGTGACGGCATCGTGGCTTGAGTCCACCGCCGTCCCTGGGCGATCCTAGGGGCAGATGACTCGCATTCTGATCCTCAAGACGGCCGCCCTGGGGGACGTGCTCCGCACGACTTCGATCCTCCCCGGCCTCGCCGCGTGCGATCCCGAGATCGAGGTGACCTGGGTCACCGCACCCGGGGCGCGCCCCCTGGTCGAGCACCATCCTCTGGTCGTGAACGTCGAGACCGTCGATCCAAGCGACGCGGAGGCGATGGGGAGCCTGCGCGAACGGCTAGCGGGCGTGCGCTGGGAGCGCGTGCTCTCGTTCGACGACGAGCAGCCGATGTGCACGCTCGCCAGCGCGATGGACACCGCCTCGTTGTCGGGCGCCTACGCAGCAGCCGACGGTTCACGCGTGTACTCCGACGACAGCGCGCCGTGGTTCGACATGGGGCTCATCTCGCGTTTCGGCAAGGAGCGCGCCGATGCGCTGAAGATCGAGAACACGCGCTCGCACCCGGAGATCTACGCCGCGATGCTCGGAATCGAGACGGGGCGCCCGGAGCTGCCGCTCGACGACGGCGTCGTCACGCGCACGCGCGCGTTCGCGGTGGGGGCGGGGCTCGCGGACGAGCGCCTCGTCGTCGGCTTGAACACCGGCGCCGGTGGGCGCTGGCGGACGAAGGGGTTGCCGCCCGAGCGCGTCGAGCTCCTGGCGAGCTGCATCGCCGATCGGCTCGACGAGGCCCCTTCGTTCCTCGTGCTCGGCGGTCCCGCGGAGGCCGAGCGCAACGTCGACATCACCTCGCGCCTCGCCGCATCCGGCCACCACGCGGTCGACGCGGGGACCGGGAACCCGCTCCTCGACTTCGCCGCGCGGGTCGGGCTGTCGGATCTGTTGATCACCAGCGACAGCATGGCGCTGCACATGGGGATCGCGCGGTCGGTGCCCATGGTCGCCTTCTTCGCGCCCACGTCGGCGGCGGAGATCGAGCTGTACGGGCTCGGTGAGAAGGTCGCCAGCACCGCGCCCGACTACTGCTCGTACCGCCCCGATGCGGACAATGTGACGTTGACGCCCGAGCGCATCACGGACGCCGCGATGCGCGTCCTCGAGCGCTCGGGGTGGCGCGCGCAGGACAGATCCGGTAGGTAGTGGGGGCTGAGCGCAGCCCCCTCATGCCCAAGAACTGGATCTGGACTCTCGCCAAGGGACTCGAAGGCGTCGGCCTCATCGTGATCCTCGTCGGCGTACTCGCGAGCGTGCAGCTCGGGATGAACGACGAGGGGCTCGAGTCGCAAGAGGTCGAGCTCTACGCGCTACTCGCGGGAGCGGGGATGTTCGGCGTCGGGTTTGCGCTGGAGAAGGCGCTCGGCACGCGCTGAGCACCCGTTCCGCACCTCTAGTGGTGTGATACAGACATTCGCAGTCGTATCCCGGCCCGCATGCACGCGCCACGGCGTTGCGGCTCCTGCGACCAATCCCAGTATCACCGTATTGGCAGCGAAGTTGCGTCGTCGCCGCGCCTTGTGGCATGCACACGCGAACTCGGGACAA
>JAAELL010000344.1 GCA_024226735.1 bacterium
TCCGCGTCCGGTTGGCGCCTGGAAACGTAGGCGAATTCGTGGATTCGGGGAGGCTTTCAGGTGCCGACCGGGCGTGGAGGATGTCGTCATGGCGCCGAATGACTTTTTCAACGGGCTGCTAGCAACGTTCGCGGGGCGGACCCGGTGAACCCGGATCCGCCCCGCAAGACGTTGCTGTGCTCGCGTTTCGGCTCAGACGGTCACTTCTTGCGAGACGAAGCCGCGCTCGACGAGGTAGCCGAGGATCTTGTTCGCGGACTCCTCGATCGACTCGCCTCCGGTGTGCACCGTCACTTCGGCGCTCTCCGGCTCTTCGTACGGGTCGGAGATGCCCGTGAAGTTCTTGATCTCGCCAGAACGGGCCTTCTTGTAGAGCCCCTTGGTGTCACGCTCCTCGACGACCTCGAGCGGCGCTTCGACGAAGACCTCGACGAAGTTGTCGCACATCGCGCGGCACTCGCGGCGCACGTCGCGGTACGGCGAGATCGCGGCCGTGATGGCGCACACGCCGTTGCGCGCGAGCATGCCGGCGACGAAGCCAATGCGGCGGATGTTCGTGTCGCGGTCTTCCTTCGAGAAGCCGAGGCCCTTCGAGAGGTTCGTGCGCACGACGTCACCGTCGAGGATCTCGACGCTCGTCCCGCGCTCGCGCAGGATCGGGGTCAGGTACTCGGCGAGAGTGCTCTTGCCGGAGCCGGAGAGGCCAGTGAACCAGAGGGTGAAGCCTTTGTTGTCCATATCGTTAATGGGGGGTCGTCGGCGGCTGCCGTGTGAATTGCTCCCGGAGGAGCTGCTTTATGAGTAGCGGCGCGGGGCCGACTAACGGATCTTGCCTTCGAGGTAAGGCACCTCGAAGCACTTGTCGTGCATGATCGGGCCGTGCCCGAAGTAGCCCATCTCGCCGAACAGCTCGCCGTGATCGGCGGTGACGACGATGTGTGTGTTCTCGGGAACCATGTCGTAGAGCTGCTCGAAGACACCGTCGAGGTAGCGCACGGTGTCGATCTGACGCTCACGTAGCTGGTCCAGCTTGTCCTGGTCGAAGAACTGGAAGTTCTCGCCGAACTTGTCGTCGCCCTCGGCCTTGTCCGCGATCTGCTCGTTCATCTTCCGGAAGACGCCATTGACGCCGGAGATGCGCGGCCACATCGAGGAGTCCTCGTCGGGCTTGGCGTACGGGTAGTGGGTCTCGCCGACATTCAGCATGTAGAACGCCGGGCGGTCGCCGTCGAACGACATCGTCGGCAGCATCGCCGCCATGTCGTTGTGCTTGTCCATCAACTGGAACGAGTCGAAGTCGCGGTTGATGCCGGTCTTGGGGTTCAGCACGGGTAGCGACACCCGCGCGTGCGTGTTGTAGCCCAAGGTGTTGCGCAAGAGCCCCGGAAACCACAGCCCCGGCACCATCTTGGCAAACTCGATGTCCTTGGCGCCGAGCCGCTCGTTGTAGTTGAAGAAGTCTTCCTTGTAGTACTCCGAGGCGTACACGTGCTCGGGCGTCGTGTGCGGCAGGAGCCCCGTCAACAAGTTGTAGTGGGACGGCGCCGTCCACGAGGCGTACGTGAAGCGCTTCTCGACCTTCCCCAGCTTGCCGATCACCTTCGGCTCGGCAGCCATGAACGAGTCGTATCGCAGGCTGTCGAGGATGACGATGATGAAGTGGTTGTCCGCCTGCGGCTCGGGCCGCGGACCGCCGCCCATGCGTCCCATCGGGCGCGGAGGCAGCGGCGATCGCTTGGCCGGCTCTTTCTTCTTGAAGCGGTCGAAGAGACCCATGCGAGTAGTCCGGACTGGGTCTCAGGCGTTCTTGGAAGCGTAGTAAGCGACGAGGATCTCGGCCGTCGACGGGCGCATGATGCGCGGATCGGGCTGATCGCCGGCGAGCAGCTGCTCGCGGACCTTGGTGCCCGAGATGAAGACCGAGGTGTTCTCCTTGTTCTTCTCCATCAGGCCGACGCGGCCGATCTCCTCGAAGAACGCCGCGAAGCCGACGTTGACGGTCTTGATCGAGAGCGATCCGCCGAGCTTCTCGAAGATGTCCTGCGCGTCGAAGTCGCCCCAGATGGCTTCCTTGTCGTCGAACGGCGCGTCGGCGTGCTTGCGTCCGATGATGAAGTGGGTGAACCCGAGGTTCTGGCGGTAGATCGCGTGCATCACGGCTTCGGCGGGGCCGCCGTAGTACATGCGCATGTCGAGGCCGATCAGCTCGAGGTTGTCGTTGAGGTCCTGCCCCTTCGACTTCCACAGCTCTTCGTCCTTGTCGCCCTCGCCGATGTAGCGGTTGGCGACGAGCGCCTCGTACGTCTCCATGCGCGTCGACGCCGGAACGTCGTCGCCCTTGAGCTGGCCGACGAGCGGGTTGAGCACGACGCCAGTCTTCTTGCCGGTGTCACGCAGGATCGTCTCGGCGCCGTACACGAGCGCGTACTCGTGCGCGCGGTGCAGCGGGTTGCGGGTCTGGAACCCGATCGACTGCTCCCACCCTTTCTCGGCGATCAGCGCACGCGTCTGCGTCGGCGACATCACGCGCCCGGCGAACGGGCGATCATCGACGAACGGCACGAGCGCGATCTCGCCGCCGGTGATCTTCGTGCGGGCATCCTCGGTCCAAAGGCGCGCACCGGGATGATCGGTACGCTCGGTGCCGTAGACCGCCTTGACGAACGCGGCCTTGTCCCAGTCGTAGGTCTCCTCGACCGTCAGGGTGCCGAACATCGTCCCCTTCTCGTCGTACAGGCCGACCTTGGTTCCGGGCGTGCACGTGGCCGCCTCGGCATCGGTGACCGGCAGGATGATCGGGATCGTCCAAGCCCAGTCCTGGCCGCCGCGCTCGATCGAGCCCTTCTGCAGGACGCGGTCGTAGTCGGCCTTGCCCATCGGGCCCACGAGCGGGCTCAGCGTGCCGTCCGCGATGCGGTAGAGCGTCGTCCGGTCGACGTCACCCACGACGACGCGGGCGAGGCTCGCGTCGGCGGCTGCGTTCGAGTCGATGCGGTCAACCGGAGTGGCGAGCCCACCGTGAACGGGGGCGAGGGTGTCGAGAGTGGAGGTCATCGGAGGCCTGAAGTAGAGGCTGAGCCTGAAGTAGAGGCTGAGGATGGAGGCTGAAAGGAGGTGTGCTGCGTGCGCCTAGAGGTAGCCGAGGTTCTTGAGCTTGCGCTTCACGTCGTCGAGCTCGTCCTGGGTGAATTCCGGTCCAGAGTCGGTATCGGCCGCATTGGCCTCCGCTTCCCCCATCAGGTCCCGAAGGACATAGACGATGAAGTCGGTCGGAGAATTGAACCCGGACTCCTCGACCACCTGCTGGATGCGTCGGTAGAGGGGGCGGGGGATCTTGACTGTGACCTTGCTCTCACGCACGGGAGTGTTCCTGGAGTGCTCGAGGAGCGTCCCGGGCCGTCCGGAGCCGAACGGCAGGATGGGTGACGCTCCCATGACACTCTTATCGTACTCCGATGGGAGTGCAGCTGAAGTGCAGGTTACGACGTTTCGGTCCGAAGTGGCACAAAGCCTTGATCGGCTGGTAGTTAGGGCCTTTCGAGAGCTGCTCCCGTCCCGCCGTAGCGGGCGCGCGGGATAGACTTTGCGCGAAAACCGCCCGTTTCGACCAAGCCCGACCGGGCCCGTCCGTTTCCACGGTCGTCCTCCGAACCAAACCCGCACACCATGCGCAGCTCAACCGTCCTCGCCCTTGCCCTCTCGCTGACCCTCGTCGCCTGCGGCGGCTCGGGCGACCCCAAGGAAGACGGCTACACCGCTCTCAACTCCGGCGATCACGCGGCTGCGCTGGCGAGCTTCGACAAGGCCCTCGCGGCGATCGATTCATCGGCGGAGGACTACGTCGAGGTCGCCGTCGCGCGCTGCCGCGCGCTCGCACACGTCGAGCCCGAGCGCAGCCTCTCCGAGTTCACCACTCTGTCCGAGAAGAACGAGACCCTCGAGGCGAGCGACTTCCGCGAAGTCGTGACCGAGCTCCTGTCCGCCGAGGGCGGCGCCGAGAGTGCGGTGTGGCTGATGGACGTGGGCTGCAAGCGCTTCCCCGACTCGGAGAAGATGAAGGCGACACGCGACAAGGTGATCGCGGCCGTCAAGAAGCGCGGCGACAAGGGCGCGACGGACGCGCTCGACGGGCTCGGCTACCTCGGTGGCGACTGATCAGGGAAGCGCTCGAGCCGCACGCGCACATCGCGTCGCCAGCCCAGACGGGCCGCAGGGAACGCGCGGGCCGGCCAGGCACGACCCAATCGTCGAGGGGGATCGTCCAGAGCGGCGGGACGAACTCGCTCGAGACCTCGAAGCGCGCGCGCGTGCGCACGCCGCTCCCGCTCGTACTCCGAAGCTGCACCCGAGAGCGTCACGCGTGACGGATCGACGGCGACCGCTTCGGTGACGTCGTAGTCGACGCGCACGAACCCGGCGGGCGTCAAGGGAAGCTCGATGTCGGTCACCTGCCCGCTCACGACGGTCACGCGCCGCGTCGCCGGCAGGTAGCGCCAGTTGCCGATCCGCTCCCCATGATGCTGTAGTCGGGTTCCAGCTCGCCCTCCACGAGGTAATCGCCGGCTGCGATCGTGTGCTCGAGGCGCGCCGTCTCGCCGCGCTCGGTCGTGGTGAGGCGGAAGCGCCCTTCGCTGTCGGTCACCGCGTACGTGTCGTGCAGCCCACCCTCGTACTCCAGTGGCAGGTGCGTGCGTGCGTCGAACGGGCCGGTTCGCGGCTCGTCCGGATCACTCGGCGGCAGCGCCCAGAGCCACCAGCCGCGCAACGGCGTCCCGTTCGGGTCGTGCACCGTGCCTTCGATCGTCCCGCTGCCCTCGAGCACCACCTCGACCGGCGCGTGCGCCTGCGCGGGGTCGAGCTGCAGGTCGCCCACGCCCCCCCGCCCCGACACCGTCCTTGCGGGCCCAGAGGTGGTGCACGCCGGACTTCGACACTTCGAGGCCAAACTCACCGCGAGCGTCGGTCGTCGTGCGCGCGACGACGCGCTCGGCTCCGTCCGGCGCGTGGACGAGGTGCACCCACCCATCCCGGACCGGCCGATCCGCTTCGTCACGCAGCGTTCCGCGCAGGCCCCCGGGAAGCGGCCCGTTTGCGTTGCCGTCAGCAGAGACGGGTAGCTGCCTCCGTCGAAGGCGACTCCGGCCCTGCTGCAACGACACCCGCCCGACCCGCACCGGAACGCTCCGTCGCGAGTTCCCGGTCCTTGCCCACGGCGATGTTGGATCGATCATTCCAGACACGATCCAGCGTCGCCGGCGCTTTCGGCTCGACGCGGAGCGCCCACCAGAACCCCAACGTCAACGTCAGAGTGATGAGGATGCGATGCAGGGCGCGGCGACGACGCGACTCCTCTGCCAATACGGTGATACTGGGATTGGTCGGAGGAGGCGCGACGCCGAGCTGCGTTCGATGCTCGGCACGTCGCGAATCGTGACGACTCCGACAGCCTGCTAGTGGTGTGAGTCACTCCTGTGCGGCATTTTGGTCGGTGCGTACGCGTTCGCTGCAAGGCGCAGCGACGACGCGACTTCGCTGCAAGTCTCGGAGGAGGCGCAACGCAGCAGCGGGCGGGTACGGGCCGACCAAAATGCCGCA
>JAAELL010000345.1 GCA_024226735.1 bacterium
CATTTTGGTCGGCCCGTACCCGCCCGCTGCTGCGTTGCGCCTCCTCCGAGACTTGCAGCGAAGTCGCGTCGTCGCTGCGCCTTGCAGCGAACGCGTACGCACCGACCAAAATGCCGCACAAGAGTGAATCACACCACTAGTACAAGTCGTAGCGGTACGACTCGCCGCCCATTCCGGACGTGATCAGGAGCACGATTCCGCCGATCAACGCGAGCCCCAGCAGCGGCAGCAACCACCACCGCTTCTCGTAGCGGAGGAAGTAGAGGAACTCCTGGGTCAGGTTCATAGCGCCACTCTAGCCGGGATGCCGCACGAGCGCTGCCGAGTGTCTCCTATTGAAACTCGATCCCCTGCGCGAGTGGGAGCTCCGTCGACCAGTTGACCGTGTTCGTCTGGCGACGCATGTACGCCTTCCACGCGTCCGATCCCGACTCGCGTCCACCGCCCGTGTCCTTCTCGCCACCGAACGCGCCGCCGATCTCGGCGCCGGAGGTCCCGATGTTGACGTTGGCGATCCCGCAGTCCGAGCCGACGGCCGAGAGGAAGCGCTCCGCGTCGCGCACGCTGCTGGTGAAGATGGCCGACGAGAGCCCCTGCGGGACGCCGTTGTGCAGCTCGAGAGCGTGGTCGAGGTCCTTGACGCGGATGAGGTACAAGAGCGGCGCGAAGGTCTCGTCCTGTACGGTCTGGAAGTGGTTCTGCGCGCGCATGATCGCCGGCACGACGAAGTTGCCGCCCGCTAGCGCCCCGTCCAGCCGCACCCTGCCGCCGCCGCGCAGGAGCTCGCCGCCCTCCGCCTTACAGGCCTCGATCGACTTCTCCATGTTGGCCATCGCGACCTCGTCGATCAGCGGTCCACACAGAGTGTTCTCGTCCATCGGATCACCGATGCGCACGTCCTCGTACGCCCGCAGGAGGCGCTGCTCGACCTCGTCCGCAACGTCCTCGTGAACGAGCAGACGGCGCGTCGTCGTGCAGCGTTGGCCGGCCGTCCCGACCGCGCCGAACAACGTGGCGGGCAGGACCATGTCGAGGTCCGCGTCGGGCATGACGATGATCGCGTTGTTCCCACCGCACTCGAGGATCGTCTTGCCGAAGCGTCCGGCGACCTTGCCCGCGACGTACTTGCCGACCTGCGAGGAGCCGGTGAACGACACGAGCGGCATGCGCTCGTCGGTCAGCATGCGCTCGGCCACTTCTTCGTTCGAGCCGACGACCATCGACGCGAGCGCGCCGAAGCCCTCCGCCTCGAGGACCGGCCGGACGACGTTGGTCAGTCCGATGGCGCAAAGCGGCGTCTTGGGGCTCGGCTTCCAGACGCAGGCGTCGCCGCAAACGTAGGCCAGCATCGAGTTCCAGGCCCAGACGGCCATCGGGAAGTTGAACGCGGTGACGATCCCGACCGTGCCCAGCGGGTGCCACTGCTCCTTCATGCTGTGGCCGGGGCGCTCGGAGGGCATCGTCAGGCCGTACAGCTGGCGCGAGAGCCCGACGGCGAAATCGGCGATGTCGATGCACTCCTGCACCTCGCCCCACCCCTCCTGAACGATCTTGCCCATCTCGAGCGTGATCAGACGCCCCAGGGCGTCCTTCTTCTCCCGCATCGCCTCGCCGATGCGGCGCACGATCTCGCCCCGCTGGGGTGCGGGGAGCGTACGCCAGCGTCCGAAGGCCTCCGTAGCCGCGTCGACACAACGGTCGTACTCAGCCGCCGTCGCCATGCGTACCTTGGCGATCACCTCCCCCGTGGCCGGGTTGTGGGTCTCGAGCCAGTCGCCGCTGCACTCGAGCCACTCGCCGCAGTAGGCCCCGGATTGGGTGCCTTCGATACCGAGTTCCTGGAGGAAGTCCATGGTCGTGCAGGTCGTTCAGAGGGGTCCGTAGCCCTGAGCCGGGGGGGAGCAAAGAAGGGCAGATAGGATAGCCGCCTCTTTTCCTCGCGAAAGGGATCGCTATCCTGTTTCGCCTCATGTCCGAGAAGATCATCTATCAGCTCCAAGACCTCCATAAGTTCTACGACCTGCGCGAGGTCCTGAAGGGCATCACGCTCGCCTTCTACGAGGGCGCGAAAATCGGCCTGATCGGACTGAACGGCGTCGGCAAGAGCACCCTGCTCAAGATCATCGCCGGCATCGACACCCAGTTCGAGGGCACGGCGAAGGCGGTCGGTGACGTCTCGGTCGGCTACCTCGCGCAGGAGCCGCCCTTGAGCGAGGACAAGGACGTCGGCGGCAACATCGACGAGGCGGTCGATCATCTGCGCAAGCTCGAGGCGCGCTACTACGAGGTGATGAACCTCATGGGCGAGGCCGAGGGCGCGGAGGCGGACAAGCTCAACGACGAGTACGAGCACCTCCAGCACGAGATGGACACCAAGGGCATCTGGGACCTCGACTCGCGCCTCGAGCAGGCGATGCACGCCCTGGGGGTGCCGCCCCGCGAGCGCGACGTCAAGACGCTGTCGGGGGGCGAGCGGCGCCGCGTCGCGCTCTGCAAGCTCCTGCTCGACCACCCCGATATCCTCCTGCTCGACGAGCCCACCAACCACCTCGACGCCGACTCGATCAACTGGCTCGAGGCGCACCTCGCCGAGTACGAGGGCACGGTCATCCTGATCACGCACGACCGCTACTTCCTCGACAACGTCGTCGGCTGGATGCTCGAGATCGAGCGCGGCAAGGCGAAGCCTTACGAAGGCAACTACTCGGCCTACCTCGAGCAGAAGTCGAAGCTGCTCGACCTCAAGCGCAAGCAGGACCAGTCGCGCGAGAAGGTGCTCACGCGCGAGCTCGAATGGATCCGCAAGACGCCCGCTGCCCGCACCAAGCAGTCCAAGTCGCGCCTGCGCCGCTACCAGGAGCTCGCCAACGAGAAGGCCGAGGACCAGGCCGAGTCGATCGAGCTGCGCATCCCGCCCGGGCCGCGCCTCGGCGACAAGGTACTGAACGTGCGCGAGCTGAAGAAGGGCTACGGCGACCGCGTGCTGTTCGAGGACCTCACGTTCGACGTGCCACCGTACGCCAAGCTCGGCGTCATCGGCGCGAACGGCCTCGGCAAGTCGACGCTGATGAAGATCGTCATCGGCACCGAGACGCCGGACGCGGGCGAGATCCAGATCGGTTCGACCGTCGAGATCAGCTTCGTCGACCAGAGCCGCACGGTCCTCGACGACGACGAGACCGTCTTCCAGAACATCACTGGCGGCGACGAGCAGCTCGCGTTCGGCGCGCGCTCGATCGACGCCCGCGCCTACGTCGCCCGCTTCAACTTCAAGGGTGAGGACCAGCAGCGCCTACTCGGCGAGTGCTCGGGCGGAATGCGCAACCGCGTCCTACTCGCGAAGATGCTGCGCGACCCCGCGAACCTGATCATCCTCGACGAACCGACGAACGACCTCGACCTCGACACGCTGCGCGTGCTCGAGGAGGCGATCGAGAACTACCACGGCTCGATGATCCTCGTGACGCACGACCGCTACTTCCTGAACCGGGTCGCGACGCACATCCTGTCGTTCGAAGGCGACGGCGAGGTGATCTTCCACCATGGCGACTACGAGTCGTACAAGGAATGGAAGCTGAGCCAGGGCGAGGACATCGACGCGCGCAAGGGGCCGCACCGCCAGTTCAGCCGCGATTGAACGTGGACGCCTCGAGCCTCGACGGGACCCGCGCCCTGGCGTGCGCGCGCGCGACCGTCGCGGCCTACGCGGCGCGCGACGCGGACCAGCAGCTCATCCAGCAGCGAATCCTGACGTTCGTCGACGCCCACGCGGACACGCTCTGGCGAACGTGCCTCGCGGGCCACTTGACCGCGTCCGCGCTTCTACTCGACGACGCGCGTGAGCACGTGCTGCTGCACCACCACAAGAAGCTCGAGCGCTGGCTGCAGTTCGGCGGACACGTCGACGGCGACCCGGACCTCGCGCGGAACGCGCGGCGTGAGACGATCGAGGAGAGCGGCATCGCGCCCGCCTGGATCAGCCCCGATCCGATCGACCTCGACGTCCATCCGATCCCCGCGCGGCCGGAGGAGCCCGCGCACGACCACCACGACGTGCGCTTCCTCGCCGTCGCCCCACCCAGTGCCGAGGAGTGCATCTCCGAGGAGTCGAACGAGCTGCGCTGGTTCACGCCGGCCGCGGCGCGCGCGCTCGACCTCGACGTCTCGCTGCGGCGCCTGATCGACCTCGCGTTCGGCCGATGACGGAGCTGCCCGCGGCGATCGATTCCGTCGAAGAGCTCGAGGAGCTCCTGTCGCGGCCGTCGCTCGCCGCGGCCGCGGCGCTCGCGAGAATCGGCGGCGATGTCGTCGTGCTCGGCGCCGGGGGCAAGATGGGTCCGAGCCTCGCGCGCATGGTGCGCCGCGCGCTCGGCGCGGAGCACCGCGTGATCGCCGTCTCGCGCTACTCGCGGCCCGCGGCCCGCGCGGAGCTCGAAGCCGCGGGCGTCGAGACGCTCGCGCGCGACCTGCTCGACGCGGATGCGATCCGCGCGCTGCCCGACGCCGGCGCCGTCTTCTTCCTCGCCGGTGTCAAGTTCGGCACCGGAGCCGACGCCGCGCGCACGTGGACCGTGAACGCGTACCTGCCCGGGCTCGTCGCGGAACGCTACCGCGGCGTCCCAACCGTCGCGTTCTCGTCGGGCAACGTCTATCCGTTCGTCCCGGCCGATAGCGCGGGCGCGACCGAAGACACCGCTCCCGCGCCCGTCGGCGAGTACGCTGCTTCCGTGCTCGCGCGCGAGCGCGTCTTCGAGCACTTCGCGCGTGCGCACGCGACGCCGACGACGCTCGTGCGCCTCAACTACGCGGCCGAGCTGCGCTGCGGCGTGCCCCACGACATCGCGCGCCTCGTCCACGCGGGCCGGCCGATCGACCTGACGACGGGCTACGCCAACGTGATCTGGCAGGGCGACGCGAACGCGCTGGCCCTCGCGGGGCTCGAGTGGACCGCGACGCCGCCGCGCGTCATGAACGTGACCGGGGCTGAGCGCGTGTCGATCCGTGCGCTCGCCGAAGCGTTCGGGGAACGCTTCGGGAGGGCGCCGGAATTCGTCGGGACCGAGAGCGCCACCGCGCTCTTGAACGACGCGCGCCCGGCCCTCGCCGCCTTCGGACCGCCGGCCGTCACGCTCGAGCGACTCGTCGACTGGGTCGCGCAGTGGGTCGACTCGGGAGGCGCGACATACGGGCTGCCGACCCACTACGAGGTGCGCGATGGAGCCTTCTGAGCTCCGCCGGCGGCTGTTCGACGGGCTCGTGATCCCGGCCCACCCGCTCGCGTCCACGGCGGACGGGGCGATCGACGAGCGCCACCAGCGCGCGCTGACGCGCTACTACGCCGCGGCCGGCGCGGGCGGAATCGCGGTCGGCGTGCACACGACCCAGTTCGCGATCCGCCAAAAGGGGCTGCTCGCGCCGGTGCTCGAGCTCGCGGCGGAGGAAGCGCGCCCGCACGACCTGGTGCTCGTCGCCGGCGCCTGCGGCGACACACGGCAGGCGGTGCGCGAAGCCGAGCTCGCACGCGACGCGGGCTACGACGCGGTGCTGCTCTCGCTCGCGGCCATGGCGGACTCGGACGACGGCTCGCTGATCGAGCACTGCCGCGCCGTCGCGGAGGTCGCGCCGCTGTTCGGTTTCTACCTCCAGCCGGCGGTCGGCGGGCGCGTGCTCTCGCGGGCGTTCTGGCGCGCGTTCGCCGCGATCGAGGGCGTCGTCGCGATCAAGGTCGCGCCCTTCGACCGCTACCGCACCCTCGACGTCGTGCACGCGGTCGTCGAGTCCGGCCGGGCCGAGGACGTCGCGCTCTACACGGGCAACGACGACCACGTCGTGCTCGACCTGTTGACGCCGTTCGCGAACGGTGTGCGGTTCGCGGGGGGCCTGCTCGGGCACTGGGCCGTGTGGACCCGCGCTGCGGTCGAGCTCGTGGCAAAGGTTCGCGCGGACGGACCGACGCCGGAAGTGCTCGCACTCTCGAACGAGGTGACCGACTGCAACGCGGCCCTGTTCGACGCCGCGGGCGGCTACGCCGGCTGCATCGCCGGCATCCACAAAGTGCTCGCCGATCAAGGCCTCCTCGCGGATGCGCGCTGCCTCGACGAGTCCGAGGTCCTGTCGCCGGGCCAAGCCGAGGAGATCGAGCGCGTACGCCGCGCTTACCCGCATCTTGTCGACGACGAGTTCGTCGCCGAGCACAGGGACGCGTGGCTAGCTTAGAACCAGCACGGTCCGAATCGCCAAGCCCACAGCCAGGAGAAAGCCAAGCCAGCCGGCGACGAGCATCGCGGGCGGCGCCACGCGATCGCCTCCAGCCAACGGCCGCATCGCGAGCCACAGGATCGCGCCAGCGAGCAGCGGGTTGCCAATCACCGTCACGGCCTGCGCGAAGAGGATCAGCCCGACCGGCCTCTGGCCCGTCTGGAGCACGACGAGCGCCACCACCATCCCGGTCATCAGGGCAACGACCGTGAGCCGCCGCGGCCAGGGCTCGTCGAGCCGCGCGCCGAGGCCAAAGGCGTCGGAGAGGACGGTGCCCCCGATCATCACGTTGACGAGGCACGAGGAGAGCGCTCCCGCGATCAGGCCCAGGCAGAACAGCACCTTCGCTTGCTCGCCGAGCAGCGGCTCCAGCAGCCGAGCGACGTCGGCGATCGATTGCAGCTCGTCGCCGCCGATGGAACCGTGCAGCACGGTCGCGGCCGTCGCCATGATGATCAGCGTGAGAAGCGCGAGCACGCTGATTCCGACCGCCGAGTCAGCGAGGCTGCGCCGGAGGTCGTCCGGCCCCCAACCCTTCTCGCGCACGAGATACCCCTGGTAGAACGCGGCCGCGACGGAGAACGTCGTGCCGACGAGCCCGAGGACCCCCACCGCTCCCCCCTCGAAGCCCTCCGGCACGCTCGGTAGCAGCCCGTGCGCGAACGCCGAGACGGATGGACGCGCGAGCACGAGGTTGCCGACGAACGCGACGACCATCGCCAGGACGAGCGCGCGCAAGAAGAGCTCTAGCGACCGGTACAGACGGCGCGTGCCGAGAATCACGCCGGCGAGGGCGAGGTTCCAGACGACGACCAAACCGAAGGCGACGCCGTCGGAGACCCCGAACAGCGGCCTGAGCCCGGCGACGATCGCGACGTTGTTGCCGAACTGAAAGCAGGCGACGATCAGGAACACGACGATTCCGACGAGGCCCGCGGCGGGCCGTCCGAGCCCCCGGGCGAGCTCGTCGCACGGGCTCCCGTCCAGGCTCGCGCCCGAGCGCGCCGCGAGCGCGACCTGACCGATCATCGCGAGGGCCGCCAGCACGACGACCCAGACGAACGCGAACCCGAAGTCCGCGCCGACGCGCGAGCTGGCGAGGATGCTCCCCGGGCCGAGCACGACCGCGGCGACGATCAGCGCCGGCCCGAATCCGCGCGAAGTCGTGCAGCGTTTTCCGGAGCTGGCGGGATCCGTCATCCGATCCACTCGGCGAGCCAGCGGTCGACCTGCGCGGGGATGACGTCGACCGCCCGACCCGCGAGGAACCGATCCCGTGGATCGAGGTTCTCCGGCTCCTCGAGGCTGTTGACCCACGTCTCCGCCCCAGCGGCGCGCGCGACCTGCAGGAAGGCCGCGGCGGGGTACACCGCGCCGCTCGTGCCGATCGCGACGAACTTCTCGACGTTCAGGATCGCGCGCTCGATCAGGTCCATGTGCAGGGGAATCTCGCCGAACCACACGATGTCAGGGCGCAGGGGCGAGTGCCCGCACGCGCTGCAGGCGAGGAACTGCTCGGGCTCGACGTGTTCCACGTCGTGCATGCCAGCCGCACAGACCGTGCAGCGCAGGCGCGCCAGCTGTCCATGCATCGCGATCACGTTCGAACCGGCGCGCTGGTGCAGGTCGTCGACGTTCTGCGAGATCAACGTGAAGCTCGAGCCAGCGGCGACGAGCTCCGTCTCCAGTCGCGCGAGCGCGTGGTGCGCGGCGTTGGGCTCCACCTCGCCGAGCTGCGCGCGGCGCATCTGGTAGAAGCGCCACACGAGCGAGGGATCGCGCGCCCAGGCCTCGGGCGTCGCGACGTCCTCGACATGGTGCCCCTCCCAGAGGCCACCGGCGTCGCGAAAGGTGGCGAGGCCCGAGTCGGCCGAAACGCCTGCTCCGGTGAGGATGACGACGGAAGTCACGGGGACGAATCTAGTGTCTCGCGTGAAACTCTGAAGCTCGCTCGGGGCGTTTCTTCGAGTCCCGTCGCGGCCCCGGTCCGCGTGCGGAAACCCGAGGACCAGGATCCATGAAATCAGTGAAACTCTTTGCGTTCGCAGGCACGTTGCTCGCGATCACGGGAAGCCCTCTCGCCCAGCAACTCGAGCTGCAGTCCATCACGACGGCGAGCCTCAACCGGCCGACGACGATCGTGCCCATCCCCGGTCAGCCGGGGATGTACGTGATGTCCGAGCTCGAGACCGGGATCATCCGCGTCGGCAACGACCAGAGCCTGCAGCTCGTGACGCCCTTCCTCGACCTGTCCGGGGTCGTCCTGGGCGGCTGGATCACGGGTCTCTCGGGGATGGCGTTCCACCCCGACTACGAGAACAACGGGCGCTTCTTCGTGCGCTACAACTGGGACGATCCGGCCCAGCCCGGCCTCGACTGCAAGGCCGTCGTCGAGGAGTACAGCGTTCCCGCCGGAACGCCGTTCGTCGCCAACCCCACGCCCGTGCAACGCATCGTCGTCGTCGACATGCCGAACAACGACCAAGGCTTCCACCACGCGACCGGCGACCTCGCGTTCGGACCGGATGGCATGCTCTACGCGGGCATCGGCGACAACGCCCGTCCCGGCGGCCCGCTCGCGCCGAAGATGGTCGCTCAGGACCCGAACGTGCCGCTCGGCGCGCTCCTGCGCATGGACGTCGATGCGGGCGCGCCGTTCATCCCGGCGAACAACCCTTTCGTCGGCGGCGGCGGGCATCCGCTCGTGTGGGCCTACGGCCTGCGCAACCCGCAGGCGATCTCGTTCGACGAGCTTACGGGCGATCTCTACATCTCGGACGTGGGCCAGGCGACGCGCGAAGAAGTCAACCGCCAGTTCGCGGCGAGCACCGGAGGAGAGAACTACGGATGGCCGTGCCGCGAGGGCACGTTGTCGGGCCCCGGCGTCAACGACCCCGGATGCACGGGCGGGATGTTCGTCGCCCCCTGGTACGAGTACGCCCACGGGGCGGTCTCCGCGGTCATCGGCGGCTTCGTGTACCGCGGCGACCGCATGCCGTGGCTGTACGGCTTCTACATCTACGCCGACTACATGGACCGGCAGGTGTTCGCCCTCGACTCGACGCTGACCAACCCGACCTTCGCGAACGCGATCAACCTGACGGGCGACCTGATGCTCGGCTCGTTCTTCACCATCGCCGAGCTGGCGGCCGTCGTCGCGGACGAGAACGGCGACCCGCTCCTCGTGCGGCAGCCGGGCTCGGCGGGAGCGATCGGCGACGGCCGCGTGTTCCGCGTCGCCCCGCAGACCGGCTTCAGCTCGTTCGGAAGTTTCTGCAGCGCGCTGCCGAACATGACCGGCGTGCCCGGCGTGTTGACGGCGAGCGGAAGCGCGGTGATCTCGAACAACAACGCCGTGTTGACCGCGACGTCGGTGCCGAACGGGGCCCTCGCTCTGGTCGTCTATTCGGACACGCGCACGAACCTCTTGATCTCGAACGGTCGACTGTGCGTCGGCGATCCGGTCCGCCGGATCACGCCGGCCGGGACGATCGCCGGCGGGACGTTCGTTCAGCCGCTGGACCTGCCGAATCTGCCGACGCCGATCACGGTCGCGTCGACCTGGTACTTCCAGCTGTGGCACCGGGACGGGCCGGGGCAGAGCAACTTCACCGGAGGGGTCTGGGCGGTGTTCACGCCGTGAGGGAATGAGGCCCGGAGGTGGAAGAGCCAGGAGGTGTCCTGTCGCTTTTGCGCCACACCCCTTCAACACTCGCCAGGCGGTCGGCAATTCATCCCCGAAGGGACGGAAATCCAGCTACCTCGCGCAACCAATGAAGAACCTCACTCGCCTCCTGGGGCTCGCCCTGACGGTGCCGGCCCATGCCCAGTTCGGTCCACAGCAGCTGCTCACCCACCAAGCATTCCCCTTGGGTATCGAGGCCGTCGATCTCGACGGCGACGGGGATCGAGACGTTCTCGCGCTGGCGAACCCCAACGTCCTGTGGTACGAGAACCTCGGGTCGGGTGTCTTCGGGGACCGGAACGTCATCTTCGAGACTTCGGGGACGCGCGGCACCGACCTCGGGGACATCGATGGCGACGGTGACGCGGACGCCCTCGTCGCGACCACCGCCCAGGTCGTCTGGGTCGAGAACGAGGGGGCAGGTTCCTTCGGCGTCGAGCACTCGATCGCGAGTGGCTTCCACTACCGAGTCGTGGCGAACGACGTCGACAACGATGGGGATCTCGACGCCGTGGTCTCGAACAGCGACGCGCTCGAGTGGTACGAGAACCTGGGCTCCGGCTCCTTCGGGACGCGGCACGTCATCGATCCGCAGGGCACGACCACGCTCCGCTCTGGCGACCTCGACGGAGACGGCGACGAGGACCTCGTCGCGAGGATCGGCGGCGCGGTGGCCTGGTACGAGAACCTGGACTCCGGGTCCTTCGGTACCGCCCAAGTCCTGGCTGCGCCAGGCCCGTACAGCTACTCCGACGTGCGCCTGACCGACTTGGACGGGGACGGCGACGACGACATTCTGTCAGCGGCGCACGCATCGTTCGGCTTCATCGCGTGGAACGAGAACCTCGGCGCGGGCTCGTTCGGCCCGCGGCGACACCTCGCGCACCACGACCGTATCCTGTCCGTCTACGCAGCGGACCTCGACGGCGACGGAGACATGGACATCGCGTCGACCGATCAGGAGACGGTGCAGTGGCGGGTCAATCTCGGCTCGCTCACCTTCGCTGCGCCGCAGACGCTGCAGGAAGTCCGCTGGGGGACGGGCGTGTTCGCCGACGACTTGGACGGCGACGGCGACAACGACGTCCTTTCGTCGTCCTCCCAGGACGGTCGGCTCGCGTGGTATGCGAACCTGGGCTCCGGCACATTCGGTCCGCTGCAGTCGTTGAGCAACGGAGCACACAGAGCCCGAGACGTCCACCTGGTCGATCTCGACGGGGACGGAGACCAGGACCTCTTGTCCGCCTCGTACGACGACGACAAGATCGCCTGGTACGAGTACAAAGGCGGCGTATTCGGCCGACAGGTCGCGATCACGATCGAAGCGGACGGAGCCTATCGCGTGTTCGCCGCCGACCTGGACGGTGACGGCGACAGCGACGTCTTGTCCGCCTCTGAACGCGACAACACGATCGCCTGGTACCGCAACGAAGGCGGAGGCATCTTCGGGCCGCGCCGGGTCGTCACGGCATCGGCGCTAGCCGCACGAGCCGTGCATGCCAACGACATCGACGGAGACGGGGACTTCGACGTCCTGTCCGCTTCCCAGCAAGACAGCGCCATCGCTTGGTACGAGAACCTGGGAGCGGGCGCGTTCGGACCGCGGCAGCTCGTCGCGCCGCCCGCGCTGACGCCCTTTGCGGAGGAGGCGCTCGCGACCGATCTCGACGGCGACGGTGACGCGGATGTCGTGGCATGCTCGCAGTCCGCGGTCTTTTGGTTCGAGAACCTCGGCGCGGGCACGTTCGGTGCACAGCAACTCCTCGATGTCGCCCCCAGCAACTTGCTGCGCGTTCATGTGGCCGACCTCGACGGCGATGGGGACCAGGACGTCCTGTCCACGCTCAGCTCGGCGGACAGAGTCGTCTGGTACGAGAACCTTGGTGCAGGCTCCTTCGCTTCGCGACAAGTGATCGCGGTCACGAGCGATCCCAGAGGACTCTTCACAGCAGATGTCGACGGTGACGGAGACCTCGATGCGCTCGTCGCTGCGGGTCTCAGCTCGCGCATCGAATGGTACGAGAACCTCGGCTCAGGCAACTTCGGCACGGTCCGAGTCGTGACGACGTCGACGTCCTTGCCCGTCGATGTCCACGCGGCCGACCTCGACGGCGATGGCAACCCCGAAGTCGTCTCGGCATCGTTCAACGACAGCCGCATCGCGTGGTACGACAACCGGTTTCCGCTCGCGGGCACCTACTGCAGTCCAGCGGTTCCCAACAGCTCCGGCTCACCGGCAACGATCGCGGCCACCGGCTCGCGCATCGTCGCGAACAACGCCCTGACCCTGACGGTCAGCCACCTGCCGGTCGGCGAATTCGGCTACTTCCTCGTTGGCTCCAACCAGGGCAGCTTCCAGCCCCCCGGCAGCCAGGGTTTCGTCTGCCTCGCGTGCGGCTTCCAAGGCTGCGCCGGCATCGGGCGCTACAACCGAGCGGTCGAGATCGTGAGCGGCCCGACGGGGAGTCTGCAGATCGACCTGACCGCCCTGCCGCTCACGCCGACGACCGCGGTGCAGCCGGGCGACACGTGGAACTTCCAGTGCTGGTTCCGTGACGTCAATCCGGGACCGACGAGCAACTTCACGGACGCGGTGAGCGTCGTGTTCCTGTAGACGGATCGCGCCCGCGCGCGCCTACTCGAGCTTGCAGTCGCCCCCTGCGTTGCGCGATGGGCGCGTGTCCGCGCCCGGCGCCGAGGCGAAGGTGATCTTCGTGAGGAACTTCACGTTCGCGCACGCGTCGCGGTAGCCGGGAATGTAGAGGCAAAAAGGCCCGCCGTCGTCCTCACCGAGCGGCGCGCCGTCGCGCTCGTGCACGACGATCCCGTCGTTCGCGATCTCCTCGATCGGCAGGCTCGCCGCGAAGGCCCCATCGCGCGACTCGATCGTCACCCAGCGCGCGTCGATCGGCGGGTCGGCCAGATCGAGCACGTACGCGAACCGCACGCCCGCACCGTCGCGTCCGGGAAGCAGTGTGCTCAAGTCGGGCACACGGTGTTGCTCGGGCGCGGCGGCCCACGCCGCGTGATCGAGCTCGAAGGGTTCGCCGTCGATCCGGCCCGCGATCTTCACGCCGCTCATGGCCGATAGGCTACCTTACTCCCCTTCGCGCACCATCACCTCGTACAGCCGCACGAAGCCCCAGCGCTCGCCCATCGAGATGAGCGCGTCGTCGTTGTGCGCCGCGCGCGCGGCGAGCGTGTGGATCCCCCGTTCCGCGAAAACCGAGCGCAACGCCCGGATCATCTGACCCGCGAGCCCCCGGTGGCGGTAGCTCGAGTGCACCGAGAGCACGACCACCATCGGCATCCGGTCGCCGATGAGAGGATCCTCGAACGGGGCCGTCACGCACGTCCCGATGTGCCGGCCATGCTCGCGTTCGGTCGCGGTCAGGAAGACGCACTCCGGGGCGTCGAAGTGCTCGCGGACGAGGCGCACACCGGTCCCCGCGGGCGGCGGGTCGTCACGGAACTCCGCGGTGGCCTCGGCGGCATAGCGATCGATGTCCTCGGAGAGGGTCAGGGCGTCGTCGCGGGCTTCGAGGATCTTGAGAGTGACGTCCATGATTGTCGCCCGCCCTTCAGGGGCACTGCCCCTTCGTAGGCACAGCCCCTTCAGAGGTGGGCCGTCACCTCCTGAGGGGGCGAGGCAGTATGCACGGAACGAGGCTGGACGCGTAGCGGCCAGCGAGGTTCAATCTCCCGCTGGCCTTTGGGCGACCAATCGGCCACGAGGCCGCCCCCGCCGGCCCGCCGCCCCCCCCGTGGGGGCGCTGCGCCCGTCCGCAACCAGCCCCTATCCGGTTCGCATCGTGGAAGTCACAGTCGACAAGAGCTCCTCCTCCCTCGCCAAGATCTCGTTCGTCGTCCCCGGCGAAGAACTCGAGCGGGAAGTGTCGAACGGCCTGCGCCAAGCAAGCCAATCCGTGCGCATGAAGGGCTTCCGGCCCGGCAAGGTACCGGCGCGCGTGCTCGAGAAACGCTTCGGGGAGCAGGTGCGCAACGACGTGCGCGAACACTTCCTGCGCAAGGCGTACCAGGAAGCGGTGCAGGAGCACGAGCTGCGCCCGATGACGCATCCGCGCGTCACGCCCGAGGACATCGCCGAAGCCGAGGATGGCGGGCTGCGGTGCAACTTCGAGCTGCCGCTGCGACCGACCGTCGAGCTGCCCGACTACAAGGGCCTCGCGATCGACAGCGAGCTCGAGCCGGTAATGGACCAGCACATCGACAACGCGATCGATGAGATCAAGCGTTCGCAGTCGACGCCCGAGCCGGCCGAGGACGGGATCGGCGAGGAAGGGATGGTCGTCTGCGAGGTGAAGTTCCGGCACGGCGAAGAAGAGGTGTTCTCGCGCGAAGGCCTGCGCCTGAACCGCCAAACGCCGCCCCCGGGCGTCGAGCCCGAAGCCTTCGCCGAGAAGCTGCTCGGCGCCAAGGAGGGCGATGAGATCGAGTTCACGATGACGCTGCCCGACACGCTCGAAAACGAGGAGGCGCGGGGCAAGGAGGGCACCTGTGTCGTCGTCGTGAACGAAGCGTACGACCTCATCGAGCCGACCGAGGAGCGCATCTTCGAGCTGCTCGAGGTCGAGGACCAGGACTCGCTGAAGACGAAGGTCCGCGAGCGCCTCGAGGAAGCGAGCCAGGAGCGCGAACGCGGGCGCCTCGAGGGCGCCCTGCTCGATCAGCTGATCGCAGCGACCGACATCGAGCTGCCCGAACCACTACTCGAAGATCAAACCCGCAACCGCCTCGCCCAGCTCGCCCAGCGCATGGAGAGCCAGGACGTGCCGAAGGAAGAGATCGAAAAGCAGCTCGAAGAGCAGAAGGCCACCGCGCGCGAGGAGGCCGAAAAGGGCCTGCGGGCGCTCCTGATCGTCGAGGCGATCGGCGAGAAGGAGGAGCTCTTGGTCACCAACGAGGAGATGGAGGCCGAGCTCGCCTCGATCGCCGAGCGCAACGAGGCGACCGTCGACGAGGTCCGCGAGTACTACGGCAAGAACAACCTCGGCCAGCAGATGGCGATCGAGATCCTCGAGCGCAAGGTGCGGGGCTTCCTGCGCGACAGCGCCGAGGTGCGGATCCCGGGCTAGCCTGCGGTCCAGCCAGCCCCCCTGGCCCCACCGTCTCGACCGCGTCAGCGGTCGAACTAGCAACAGACCGCGTCGCGAAGCGACGCAAGGGGGGGGTGGGGACCAGCCCCCCCTAAAGCCATCGCCTGGAATGGCCGAGTAGGGAGGCGGATGGCCCGACCCGTAAACATTCCCCGGGAGCGCTCGAAACGCGGCCCAGCACTAGCTAAGAAGTAGGGATGCAGAGCAACGACCGCCCCGTCCATTACCCCGTGCCCTACGTCGTCGAGAAGACGGGTCGCGGCGAACGCGGCCTCGATCTCTTCTCGCGGCTCCTCGAGGACCGGATCATCTTCATCGGGACCGAGGTCGAGGACCAGATGGCCAACGCCGTGATGGCGCAGCTGCTGTTCCTGGACAAGACCGGTCGCAACCAGGACATCAAGATCTACATCAACTCGCCGGGCGGCTCCGTCACGGCAGGCCTGGCGATCTACGACACGATGCAGCTGGTCGAGCCCGATATCGCGACGTACTGCCTCGGACAAGCGGCATCGATGGGTGCCGTCCTGCTCGCCGGTGGAACGAAGGGCAAGCGCTTCGCGTTGCCCAACTCGCGCATCATGATCCACCAGCCCTCGGGCGGCTCGCGCGGCACGGCCCTCGACATGGAGATCCAGATCGAGGAGATCATGAGCATCAAGCAAAAGCTCGAGGAGCTCCTCGCCCACCACTGCGGGCGTACACCCGAGGAAATCGCGCAAGCCTCCGATCGCGACAACTTCATGTCGCCCCAAGAGGCGTTGGAATTCGGTCTCATCGACCACGTCGTCAGTCGTCCGGGGAGCACCCCCGAGGCCTGAGCTCGCTTCGCTCCTCTCACCTGAAAGTTCCAAGGTATGTCCATCATCCCTCGTGTGATCGAAAAGACCGGACGCGGCGAACGCGAGTACGACATCTACTCGCGGCTCCTCGAGGACCGGATCATCTTCATCGGGACCCCGGTCTTCGATGAAATGGCCAACGCCGTCATGGCGCAGCTGTTGTTCCTCGACAAGACGGGTCGCAATCAGGACATCAAGATGTACATCAACTCGCCGGGCGGCTCCGTCACGGCGGGCCTGGCGATCTACGACACGATGCAGCTGGTCGAGCCCGACATCGCGACGTACTGCCTGGGGCAAGCGGCATCGATGGGCGCCGTGTTGCTCGCCGGTGGAACGAAGGGCAAGCGCTACGCGCTTCCGAACGCGCGCATCATGATCCACCAACCCTCGGGCGGCGCCGGCGGCACCGCCAAGGACATGGAGATCCACGTCGAGGAGATTCTCAAGATGAAGAAGAACCTCGAGCGCATCCTCGCCCACCACTCGGGCCGCACGCCGGAGGAAGTGTCCAAAGCATCGGACCGAGACAACTTCATGTCTCCCAAGCAGGCGAAGGAGTTCGGTCTCATCGATCACATCGTCTCGCGTTCCGAAACGGAATCCTGATCGCGCGATACGCATAGCGCTGCGCCGCTCGAGTCCCGAACAAGAGAGGCCCGAACTCCGAGCCCTTCGGGGCGCGAGGCGTCGCAGCGTGAACCACGACCGTGACGTGATCGGAGACGGAGTCACGTCTGATCGATCGCGTTACAGACGAGAGGCACGTTCTCCCGATGGATGTCCGATGAGCGTCCGTCGAACGTTGTTCAAGCGGTGTCCCGTGGTAGGCGCGGGGCGCGATCCCCGATCGGGAATCGGCGTCTTTTGCAACGGCTCTTGCGCGCGCCGGGGCCGGCAGGGGTAGAATCGGACGTCATATGAGTTCCTCGAGCAACCGCGGGCGCCACGTCGAGCGCTGTACCTTCTGCGAGAAGCGCAGGCACCACGTGTCTTCGTTGATCGCAGGTCCGCCCGGCGTTTATATCTGCAACGAGTGCATCGAGATCTGCAACTCGATCCTGCAGGAGGAACAACGGCGCAATCCCGATGGAGCGCTCGCCGGCCGACGCCGTGAGGACGGTCCGACGCGCACGACCGTCGCAGACCGCGGTCGTCTGCCCACGCCGATCGAGCTCGCTCGCCGCCTCGACGAGTACGTCGTCGGCCAGCACCGCGCCAAGAAGGTGCTCTCGGTCTCGGTCTACAACCACTACAACCGTCTGCGCCAGCTCGCCGCCAACTCCGAGGCGACCGGCGAAGTCGAGATCGAGAAGTCCAACGTCCTGCTCGTCGGTCCGACCGGATCGGGCAAGACGCTGCTCGCGCGCACGCTGGCGCGCATGCTCGACGTGCCGTTCGCGATGGCGGACGCGACGACACTGACCGAAGCCGGTTACGTCGGCGAGGACGTCGAGAACATCCTGCTCAAGCTCCTGCAGTCGGCCGACTTCGAGGTCGAGCGCGCACAGCAGGGGATCATCTACATCGACGAGATCGACAAGATCGGCCGCACGACGGGCAACGTGTCGATCACGCGCGACGTCTCGGGCGAGGGCGTGCAGCAGGCGCTGCTGAAGATCCTCGAAGGCACCGTCGCGAGCGTACCGCCCCAGGGCGGCCGCAAGCATCCCGAGCAGTCGTACATCCAGATCGACACGACCAACATCCTGTTCCTGTGCGGCGGCACGTTCAGCGGGATCGAAGAGACGATCGGCAAGCGCATCGGCCAAGAGGTCATCGGCTTCGGTCGCGACTCCGCGACCGAGTCCTCGCGCGCTGGCGCCGGTCGCGTCGGAGCGGCCCCGGAAGAGGTCGTGCTCCCGCCCCTCTCCGAGCACGGAGCGCGCGACGAGTACGTCAACTTCCTGATCCCCAAGGACCTGATGCAGTTCGGCCTCATCCCCGAATTCATCGGGCGCCTGCCGGTGATCGCGACGCTCGATACGCTGCGCCGCGGAGAGCTCGTGCGCATCCTGACCGAGCCGAAGAACGCCCTGGTGCGCCAGTTCCAGAAGCTGTTCGAGATGAGCGGCAAGAAGCTGGAGTTCGCCGACGGCGCCCTCGACCGCATCGCGGACCTCGCGATCGAACGCGAGACCGGCGTCCGCGCGCTGCGCGCGATCCTCGAGGACCTCCTGCTCGACCTGCTCTACGAGCTTCCGAGCCGCAAGGACCAAGACCACTTCGTCGTGACCGAAGACGTAGTCAGCGGCAAGGAGACGCTCGCGCGTGGCCTGACCGCAGCCGACGTCGAGGCCGAAAGCGAAGAGGAAGAGGCCGAGACCCTTCCGATCGACGACGACTCGGACGAACGCGAGAGCGCCTAGACATAGGCGCGTTGGCGCCTACAACTAGTGGTGTGATGCAGGCATTCGCAGTCGTATCCCGGCCCGCATGCACGCGAACTCGGGATAAGACCGCAACTGTCTGCATCACACCACTAGGACGAGCTCTGCTCGCGCAGGCGCACCTGCCGCGCGAGCTCGGTCACCGCGCGCGCGTGCAGCATCCGCGCCGCGTTCGGCGTCGGCGTTCCCATCCAGTTGCCGATGTCCGCCCAGCTCGCGCCCTCGTATTCGCGCATGAGCAACACCTCGCGGTAGTCCTGGCGTAGCGCGTCCATGCACACCTCGAGGATCTCGGAGTCCTCGTCCTTGACGAGCGCGTCGAGCGGCAGCGTGCAGTCGGCCGATGGATCGTAGGTCAGCTCACCCGATGCTTGCGCGGCGCGCAGGCCCTGCAGCGCCACCTCGCGTTCGCGATCGCGCTTGAGGGCGAAGTGGTGATCGGCCGCGTCCTTGATCTGGTTCTCGGCGATCTTGGAGAGCCAATGGATCAGGCTCGCCTCGTCGCGCATCTGGAAACCATCGAAGCCGTTGACGGCCTTGATGAAGGTGTCCTGCAAGATGTCCCCGGAGTCCATGTGCGTCCTGAGACGCTTGCCGAGGCGCATGCGCACGACGCGCCGCACACGCTCGTAGTAGCGCGTGAACAGCTCGTTGAGAGCCTTGAACTCACCCCCTTGGGCCCGCCGGACGAGCTCGAGGGAGTCCTCGGCGCGGGCATGGGTATCGAACCCTGTCATGACATCGATCCTAGCAGCTCGTGGTGAAACTCACGATGCACTGGGAGCCGGCAGGATTCGTCCTGGCAGGGCGCGCTGACGACGCGTAGCCGGTGGTTCCTCGGAGGAAGCGCAACGCCGCCAGGGCGGATCCTGTCGTTTCCAGTGCATCGTGAGTTTCACCACGGGCCGCTAGTCCTGTCACTCGAAAAGAAGAATGCCCCAGCAGCGCACGATCCATTTCGAGATTTCTCGTTCTTTGCCCGTGCGCGTCGGCACCCCCTTCCTTTTGCACGACTGGAGCCGCCGCCGCCCCGGCCTCACGGGCGTCCCCCGCGGGCCACGCCTCGCTATAGCGAGGCGTGGCGGCAGACGATGACCGGACACGAAGATCCCCCTTCCCCACCGGGTTCCGCTCCGGGCGCGCCCGAGGAGCCGCACGACCCTCTCTCCGAGGCGGTCGAGCGCTTCGCGTTCCTGGTCGAGGACGACCCGGCGCTCGACCTGGAGGCCTTCCTCGCCGACTACCCCATCGACGTGCGGGACGACCTGCGCCGACATTGCGAGGACGCGCGCCGGGTGCTCTCCACGTTGCGCCGGCGGTCGAGCTTCCGGGCGGAGCGGCCCGAGCGCATCGGCGAGTACCGCCTGGAGGAGGAGCTCGGGCGCGGCGGAATGGGCATCGTGTACCGCGCGTGGCAGGAGAGCCTGCAGCGCTGGGTCGCCCTGAAGGTGCTCGGCATCCATCCCGGCGTCACCACGCGCGCGATCGAGCGGTTTCGGCGCGAAGCGACGACTGCCGGAAAGCTGCGCCACCCGGGCATCGTGCAGGTGTACGCCGTCGGCGAGAGCGACGGCGTGCTCTGGATCGCCATGGAGCACATCGAGGGCGAGACGCTCGCAAGCTGGCTCGTCACGCGCGCCGGGCGCCGCACCGATGGCGATGAAGGGCGCGACATCGCGACGATCGCCGAGCGCATCGCGCAGATGGCGGACGCCCTCGAGTACGCCCACGGGCAAGGCGTCATCCACCGCGACATCAAGCCGGCGAACGTGCTGATCGATTCGGGCCGACGTGCGCGGCTGGTCGACTTCGGGCTCGCCAAGGACCTCGGCGAGCTGAGCATCTCGCACTCGGGCGACCTCGCCGGCACGCCCCACTACATGAGTCCGGAGCAGGCGGCCGCAAAGCGCTCGCAGATCGACCACCGCTCGGACATCTTCTCGCTCGGCGTGATCCTGTACGAGTGCCTGACGGCGGCGCGCCCGTTCGAGGGTGACTCCGTGCAGCGCGTCCTGTTCGAGATCTCGTTCAAGGAAGCCCTGCGCGTCCGGTCGCTGCGACCGAGCTGTCCACGTGACCTGGAGACGATCTGCCACAAGGCGCTGGAGAAGCACCCGGCGCGTAGGTTCCAGACCGCGGGTGAGCTCGCGGCCGAGCTCCGGCGCTTCCTCAATCACGAATCGATCCTGTCGCGACCGCCCGGCTACCCCGAGCGCATGTGGCGCTGGGCGGCTCGGCACCGCGTCGCATCCAGCTGCGCTGCGCTCCTCGTACTCGTCGCGCTCGTGTTCCCGCTCCTCGCCCAGCGCGTCGCGCACGCGGCGCGCAAGGACGCGGCGCTCGAGCCGCTGCGCACGCTCTCCAGGATCGAGAACCTGGCGGACGCCCCGGTCCAGTCCGTCCTCGCCGCCTACGACGCCAGCGTCACGGCGCTCCGCGATCCGAGTGCACTCTCGACCGACGAGCTCGCGCTGGCCCGCGAACAGAGCGAGCGCATCAGCGCCTACCGTGACGGGCTCGCCAGCCGCTCGGTCGAGAGCATGCGGACGGCCTACGACCCGACGTTCCGCACGGACGCGGAGAGCCGCTTCGTGCCCTTCATGGGCGGCCTGCGCAACCTCGTGATCGCGACGCTCTTGACCCCAGGCCGCGCCGGTCGCCCCGAGACGACGCTCGAGGTCCTGGACCGCGCACGCCCGCGGCTCTCGGTGAGCTGCGCCACCGAAGGCGCACAGGTCGCGCTCGTCGCCCTCGACCGTTTCGACGGAACGCCCGGCGCCGTCACCGTCCTCGGTACGACGCCGCTCGTCGAGGCCCCGTTCGACCCTGGCTACTACCGCATCGTCGTCTCGAAAGAGGGCGCGGGCTCCGCCGAGCTGACGCGGATGATGGACGAGCCCGCACGGGCGCACAGCGTGAGGGCACGGCTGCGGGGCCCGGACGACTTCGCGCCCGACGACCTGATCCTGATCGAGGACGCGCCCGACGAGGTGTTCGTCTTCGGCGCACTGCCGGACGGCGTCTACCACCAGCGCATGGCGACGGTGCCTCCCTTCTGGATCCAGGCCACCGAGGTCACGAACGCGGAGTACCGGAAGTTCGTGGCAGCGACCGGTCACGCGCAGCCGCGCTTCTGGCCGGAGGTCTGGGACGCCGCGCTCGACCGCCGCCCCGTGAGCGGCGTGACCTGGAACGATGCGCGCGCCTACGCGGAGTGGGCCGGAATGCGGCTGCCGACGATGCTCGAGTGGCAGCGTGCCGCTCGGGGGAGGAACGGCCTGTTGCACCCGCGCCCGCTCACGTCGATCCCGATCGGAGACTACGCGCTCGACGCTCCCCCCCTCGATCTGTCCGGAGTCGACTTCTCGGCGCCGGGCGGTGTCACGAGGTACCATGAACTACAGCTGCAGCGCTACCTGAGCCATGCTCGGCCAGTCGATTCGAACCCCGATCAACGCAACGCCGACGGTCTCTACCACGTCCTGGACAACGTGGCCGAATGGACGGAGAACCTCATGACCGGACTGGACGGCTCCGGTCTCAAGTTCTTCAAGCCCTACTCGCGCGCAATCCAGGGTCTAGCAGCCCGTTGAAAAAGTCATTCGGCGCCATGACGACATCCTCCACGCCCGGTCGGCACCTGAAAGCCTCCCCGAATCCACGAATTCGCCTACGTTTCCAGGCGCCAACCGGACGCGGA
>JAAELL010000346.1 GCA_024226735.1 bacterium
GGGGTTCTGCGACGTGGAGGTGCCGCCGTCGCCAAAACTCCAGCTCCAGCTGGTGATCGAGCCGGTCGAGGCGTCGCCGAAGCTGACCGCGAGGGGCGCGGTGCCGGACGTGGGGAAGCCGTTGAACTCGGCGGTGGGCGCCTGGACGCCGCCCTCGAGCTGGAAGTCGTCGATGTAGCCCTTCGAGGGCTGGAAGTCGTCGAAGCCGTTGCCGACCTGAGCCGTCAGCGTGAAGTTCGTCGACGTCGTCGAGCTCGGGAACAGGGAGGCGAGGTCGACCGCGACGGTCTCGACCGGCGTGATCGCGTAGCCGTACTTGGCCGAGGTCCCCGACGTCGGCGAGAACGTGTCTTTGTAGAACACGTTACGCGTCGTCGAGCCATCGGTGATGTCGACGCTCATCCAGTCGTTGAACTGCGTCTGGTTCGCGTCCTCGTTGCGCAGGAAGGAGGCCTCGAAGCTGAGCTGGGTCTGTCCAGCGGCGTACGTGAAGCTCTGTGTGACGCCCGCGCCGCCGACCGGCGGCACGGTCACGCCGCCCGGGTTGGACGGTGGCGTCGCGCCGTTGGTGCTGTCGGCGCCGATCTCGCACCAGTTCGATCCGTGCGTCGGCATCCCGCTGTCGGTCGGCACGCCGGAGGGGCTGACGATGTGGTCGCCGCCGAAGATGCTCCACGGCGTCAAGGGCACGGTGCTGGGGATCTGGCTCTCGAAGCTGCCGTCGCTGACGCCCGGGCCCGGAGGCGCGCCGACGGAGATGTAGTTGGTCTTCGTCTCGGTGTCCGAGCCGCCTGGCCCGGTCACGGTCAGCGAGACGGTGTAGTTGCCCTGCAGGGTGTACGTGTGGCTGGGATTCTGTGCCGTCGAGGTGACCCCGTCGCCGAAGTTCCACGAGCGCGTCGTGACGGTGCCGCTCGAGAGATCGGTGAACGCGACCGCGAGCGGGGCGTTGCCCGACGTCGGCACGCCGCTGAACTCGGCCGCGGGGGCGCCGGGGGCTCCCGTCGTTCCGTTCTCGATGAACAGGGCGAAGTCCTGGTCGGTCGTGTCGCCGTTGCCCGGCACGCCGTCGCCGCCGATCGAGGTCGCGACGACGTTGACGGTGAACGAGCCCGACGTGCCCGAAGGCAGGAACACCGACTCGGTGTTGTTGCGGAAGTCCGCGGCGCCCCCCGTGATCGAGGTCGAGCCGGAGAAGCGGTTGCCGCGGTAGGTCAGGCCGCCGACCGTGACCGTCAGGTCGAGGTTGTTGACGTAGGGTGCGCCGGTCGTCGGCCCCGGTGCGTCCGTCCAGACGAGGGTGACGCGGAAGGGGCTCGACGTACTGTCGACCGAGCCGGTCTCGACGTGCGAGGCGCCCGAGCTCGAGAGCAGGACCGATTGGTCGACGACGATCTTGCCCGTGGCTCCGAAGACGTTGCCCAGATCGACGCGCCCCATGCCCTGGCTGTTGCTGGGCAGCGTATCGTTCGCGAACGCACCCGTGAGGTAAGCGGCCGAGTTCACGATGACGGCCTTCTTCATCGCTGCGCTCGGAGCGGACATGCCCTGGTTCAGGAACCACTGGTGCACGAGTGCCGCCGAGCCGGCGACCGCGGGTGTCGAGTGGCTCGTTCCGCTCGACCAGCCGTAGAGCGTCTGCCCACCGGGCCAGAAGGCGTTGCAGACGCCCGACCCGTTGTAGTTGCTCTGGGGCACGCCCGCCTGGATGTGCGTGCCCGGCGCGACGATCTCGGGCTTCCAGCGTCCATCGCCGCCACTCGAGTTGACCGGACCCATGCTCGAGAACGAGATGATGTCGTTGATGTTGTTCGCGCCACTGTTCGGCACGCCGCAGCCGTCGGTGCCGGTTTGTCGGTTGTTCTCGGAGGCGCCGACCGTGAGGACGTTCTTCGCGGTCGCCGGGGTCGAGACCGTGTTCGCCGCCGGCCCGTCGTTCGAGGCCGAGAACAGGATCATGTAGTCCTGGTTGCCCGACTGAGCGCTGCGCGCGTCACGTACGAGAAAGTCGTAGAGCTGCGCCGACGAGTCGTAGTCGGGGATCGGGTTGCTGCCGCCGGTCACGAACGTCCACGAGTTCGTGCTGATCCGCGAGCCGGAGACGTACGCGCTCGACTCGAACGCGGAGGGGTTGAGGCCTCCGGGCCCGAAGATGGCCGTCGAACCCACGCGCGCCCAGGGCGCGATGCCCAGGCCGTAGTTGTAGCCGGCCGAGTCGTTCACCGCCGCGCTGGTCGAGCTGTTGAAGCCGGCGACGATGTGCGCATTGAGAAAGCCGTGACCGGACTGACTCCCGGTCTGGCCCGTCGGGTTCTGCGTGAACGCGACGCGGCCGGACGGCAGGTCGGGGTGCCCCGCTAGGGACGTCGAGTCGTCGACGACGTTGATCGCGAACGAGCCGAACTGGGACGAGTTGAAGCCCTCGCTCGCGAGCCAGGCGAGGTATGTCGGGGCCGAGGGGCCGGTGCCGCTGACGTTGCCGGCGCCGATCTGGCCCTGACGCTCGTCGGTACGCTGCGGAGTCCCGCGATCCTCGATCGCGAACACGCTCGGGTCCGCGGCGAACGAGCGGAAGGTCGCGGGAGCGAGGGTCGCGCCGACGTTGACGTACGGGCCAATCCGGTAGTGCTCGATCGGAGTCGTCGACTCTTCCCGGATGCGCTCAAGCGTCGCGCGCACGCCGGCGCCGTCCACGAGCTGCACCGTCACGGGCCGCGCGGGCCCCTGGAGCTGCGCCGCCGCACGGATCGAGCCCGTCATGCGGAACGCGGGCTGATAGACGCCGAAGTACTGGATCTCCGGGCGCGCGGCACGCAGCGTGTCGAGCCGCAGCACCTCCGCCGAGGTCAACTGCACGACGTACGCGTTCATCGGCATCGCCTGTGCGAAGCGCGCGCGGTCGATCCCCGCCAACGCCAGCCAATCGTCGCGCACGGGACCGCGGAACTGCACGATGTAGAGCCCAGCCTCGAGCAGGGGCAGCGAGGCCACTGCGCTCCCGAGCCGCTCGGCGGGGTCGAGGCGCTCGAGGGTCTCCGCCGGACGCTTCCCGTTCAGGAAATAGCCGTTCAGCGCAACGAGGTCCTGCTCATCGCGCACCGTCAAGCCGGCGGCCTCGAACGCAGCCTGTCCACCGAAGGCCTCCCCGTCGACGATCGCGAGCACGAATGCTCCGTAGTCGACTTGCGCCGCGAGCGCGCCGCGCGCGGTGAGCGTCTGCAGTACTCCTTGCGCCGGTGCTTCGATCAGAACCTTGTGCAGGGGGCCGGGTCCGAACCAATCTTCGGGCATCGACTCGAGCTGCTGGTCCGGCTGATTCGGCGCAGGGTCGATCGTGGGGGCCTGAGTGGCCACGACCACCGAAGCCAGGACGCCGGCGAGGGCGCTGAGGAGGGGAGCACTCATGGGAGGATGTCCGACGGGCTCATGAGCCCGGTCCATAGACGAGAGAACGGAGGAGAGCGGCCGAGCCCGCGCTGGGCCCGAGAGAGTCAGCCATCCTTACATGAAGTGCGCCGGCGGGGCTAGAAGAGTGGGCCGATGCTCCCGTGAAGCAGTTCCCCGCTTGAGTCCTCGCTGGTTTTTCACACACTGCGCCCGTGAGTTCGTCCACGCATCCGCCCCGGATCCTTCGCCTTGCGGCCCTCGGCCTGTCGCTGCTCGTGGGCTGTGAGTCGGACGACAGGCAGACGGGTCGTGGCGTCCTGGTGGTCGTGGTCGATGGTTTGCGCAGCGACCACATCTCAGCCATGGGCTACGACCGAGAGACGACTCCGCGGCTCGACGCCCTGCGCGAGGAGAGCATCGCCTTCGACGCGGCCTGGTCGGCGTCGCCTACGATGGTGCCGGCGCACGCGGCGATTCTCACCGGGTGCGATCCGCTCTTGGCGCAGCGTCCGCGCGACATGGTCGCGGGAGCTTCGAACTGGTTCGTCCCCGCGTCGGTTCCGCGCCTCGCGATCGAGTTCGCCGCCGACGGTTGGATGACCGCCGCATTCGCCGACCACCCGTTCATCGGCCGGCTGCGCGGCTTCGATCGCGGCTTCGTGCACTTCACTGAATGCGGTGGTACGCCTGCTCAGCGCCAGGTCGGGCTCGCGGGTGTCGGACGTCGGTTCGTTGACTGGATCTCTGATCTGGACCAGGACCGCGATTGGTTCGCGTACATGCACATGAACGACCTCGAGCGCATGTGGACCAACGCCCCGGGGGTGAGCGTTCCGAGCGAGTTCATCCCACGGCCCGAGCTCGACTACATTCCCGCATGCGGCCGCGCGCGCCCCATCTACCACGCGGTTCCGCCCGCACGCTGGCACGCGGACCGTACGCTCGCCGAGTACGAGGTCCTCTACGACGCCGAGCTGCGTTGGTTCGATCGGAACCTGCAGCGCATCTTCGATCGCTTGAAGAGCGAGGGGCGTTGGGAGCAGACGACCGTCGTCATCGTCGGGAGCTACGGGATCGGCTTCGGTGAGTCGGACCTCTACGTCGACAACGGAACGCTCTCGGATGTCGACCTGCACGTTCCGTTCCTCGTGCGGCCGGCGCCCGAGCTCGGTTTCGACGTCGGCAAGAGCATCGCCGAGCAGGTCGGTCTGATCGACGTCGCGCCGACGCTGCTGGCGATGATGGACATCGCCGCACCGCGGGCGATGCACGGTCAATCCTTGCTGGCGCTGATGCGCGGCGATCCCGGGGGCGTACTGCGCGAGTACACCTTCTCCACGGGCGCGGTCTACGACGGTTTCGCCGTCACGGACGATCGCTACTCGTACGTGTTCGCGCGACACGGAATCGGCGGCGGCAGGACGCTGATCTCTTCCTGGTTCGGACTCAACCGTCCCGCGCGCAGCACCGTGCGCGAGACCCTGAAGGACCGCGAGAGCGACCGGCGCCCCGGTCATTCCGGTCGCGATGTCGACGACACCGAGCGCGCGGCACGGATGCGCGCCGCCGGTGAGGCGTGGTACGAGGACGTCCGTCGCGCGCAGCGGGTCGTGCACCTGCTCGACTTCGACCCGGCGTTCATCGACGCCGACGAGCTGAGCGAGCTGCGGCGCAAGGGCCTGGTCCCGTAGGTGAAACCCGGGTCTAGTGGTGTGATTCACTCTTGTGCGGCATTTTGGTCGGCCCGTACCCGCCCGCTGCTGCGTTGCGCCTCCTCCGAGACTTGCAGCGAAGTCGCGTCGTCGCTGCGCCTTGCAGCGAACGCGTACGCACCGAC
>JAAELL010000347.1 GCA_024226735.1 bacterium
AACGATGGCCACGATCAGTGCCACAATTCGCCTCGCGCACCAAGACCAGAGAGACAGCGAATCCGCCCCCCATTCCCCGCCGCGCCGTCCCCGCGGTTCTTGCTCCGATTCCGAGGTCGAGCTTCGTGAACGGGGCCTCAGCCTCCGGATCCGAGCAAGAACTACGGGACGGGCGCGCGGAGTTTGGTGTGGGGCATCGCGCTCCTCGCCGAACGATGGCCAACGCTTCAGTGCCACAATTCGCCTCGCCCACCAGAACCAGAGAGACAGCGAATCCGCCCCCCATTCCTCGCCGCGTCGTCCCCGCGGTTCTTGCTCCGATTTCGAGGTCGAGCTTCGTGAACGGGGCAGGGAGCCTGGCTGAATTCGCCCCCGTCCTAATACGGCGGCATCTCCGGCTCCAAATCCACGTGTACCGCATCCGCGACCCGATTGATGTAGTTGAAGTAACTGATCACCTGAATCGCGTCGTGAATCGCCAAGTCATCGAACCCGTGCGCGCGCAACCCCTCGACGTCGCTCTCCACCATCTCCCCCGGCGTGAGCGTCAACTTCTCCGCGTAGTCACAGAGCGCCCGGTCGGCGTCCGACAGCTTCGCCCGACGCCAGTCCCCGACGACGGCCTCGATCAAAGGCTCCCTCTCCCCGCCTTCGGGCATCTCGGCACGGAGATCCCAGGAGTGCGCGTGCGTTCAGTAGTGGCAGTCGTTGATGTTCGAGACGACGGTTGCGAGGAGCTCGCGCTGCCTGCGCGCAAGCCCCCCGCTCGCGAACATGACCCGTTGGTACAGACCCATCGAAGCATCCAGCACGGCGGGCTGCATGCTCATCGTGCGGACGATGCCGAAGACACGCCCCGCGCGGGCGAGCGCGGCCTCGTAGCTCTTCTTGAGCCGGCCGGTCGCTTCCTCGACCGAGAGAGTTCGTACCCAGGTCATCTACAGGTCACGCAGGTTCAAGTAGAAGTCCTTGCGGTCGTAGTCGGTGTGCGACTCGCGCTCGGTGACCTCGTCCTCGGTCTTCGGCGGAGGCACGACGACCTTGTTGCCCGGCGTCCAGTTGACCGGCGTCGCGCAGCCGTTCGCATCCGTCGTCTGCAGGGCGTCGACGAGCCGCTCGATCTCGTCCATGTTGCGGCCCACGTTCAGCGGGTAGTAGACGAGCGCGCGCACGACCTTCTTCGGGTCGATCACGAATACGGCACGCACCGTCGCCGTCGCCGCCTCACCGGGGTGCAGCATTCCATAGAGCATCGCGACCTTCGTATCGAGGTCGGCGATGATCGGGTAGTCGATGCTGACGTCCATGATCGACTTGAGGTTCTCGCGCCAGGCAAGGTGCGCATGGACCGAGTCGATCGAGAGGCCGATCAGCTTCGTCTTGCGCTTGGCAAAGTTCCCCGAGCGGCGCGCGAATTCGGAGAGCTCGGTCGAGCAGACTGGCGTGAAGTCAGCCGGGTGGCTGAACAGCACCACCCAATCGTCGCCGGCCCAATCGTGGAAATCGATCTCACCCTGGGTGGTGACGGCCTTGAAGTTCGGTGCCGTGTCTCCGATGCGCGGAATGGTGTTGACGCTCGCTTCAGTCATTGGGTTTGCAGGTGGCATGGCTCGTGAAGCAAGAGTTCGAGCGCTGATCATACGCCAATCAACGGCGCTTGATGTTGGTCACCCACGCCCCGAGCGCCTGAGCGTGCAGAACCTTGAACCACCGCAGCTCCTCGCAAACTTCGGCCCGCGTCGTGTCGCCGATCCGCACGAGAAAGAGCGCGTACTCCCCGTACCAGCGCGAAACCGTCTCGCTCGCGTTCATGCAGATTCGCAGCGCCGGGCGCGGGCCGGTCACGCGGGCGCTCTGCGCCAGAACGCGTGCGAGGGCTCGACGGCGAGAGCTCGTCCTCCGCGGCCGGCCCTCATGCCCGGCATCAGCTCCTGCAACCGCGCGACCTGCTCGGCCCCCTCGAGGTTCAGCTCCTCGAGCAGCCGCGCGAGCTGGGCGTCCTTGATGCAACGACACAGGTGGTCGTAGGCCGAGCGCGCTCCAATCTCGGACAAGAGCGTCAGGTGCATGTCGCGGAGCAACGATGCGTAGGAGCGGGCGAGCTCGGGGGGAATCTCACTCAACGGCCGAAGGCGGCCTCGATCGCGCGCCGTTCACGCGGGTAGACGCTCGCGGTGTAGAAGTCGACGAGCGCGCTGCGCGCATCCTCGGCCGAAAGGGCGGCGAGGGCCTTCACGGCCTCGAGACGGACGCGCCCGAGCCTCGACTCCAAGAGCCCGATCAATTCGGATCGGACCTGCGCGTCGTCTGCGCCGAACTTGCCGAGCTGGCGCACGGCTTCGGCCCGGACAAGATCGACCGCGGAACGATCGAGGCCAATGCGGCGCAACTCGTCGACGACCCTCGGGTCGTTGATACGCGCGAGCTGGGGCAACAGCGCCCGCAGGTAGTCGCCGTTCTCGTTGTCCTGGATCGTCTGCCCCATCAGCCAGTCGAAAGCACCCGGCGGGTCGGACTTCACGAGCAAACCGGCGGCCGCCCCCGTCGTCGCGTAGCTGAATCCCGATCCGAAGACCTCGCGCGCGAGCTCGGCCAGGTTCTCGTCCGTACCCCAGCGCTCGAGCGCGGCCAGCGCCGCGACCCGCACCTTGGGGTCGGGGTCGGAGCGCGCGGCGAACGCGAGGCCGCTGCGCGCTTCGAACCCGTCGATGCCCTGGAGGTTGAATCCACCGACGCCGGCGAGCACGCGCGCGGCTTCGCGTCGGACCGCGGGGGAAGTATCACCCTCGAGCCGCCCCAGCAGGCTGTGTCGAATGCCGGCGCGCGTCGCCTCGTCGCTCTCGGACTCCCCCATCTCCCCGAGCACGCGGAGCGCGTCGATGCGCCCGCCGATGTCGTCGTCGCCCTGGCCGAGCGCCATCCACTCGCGCACGGTCTTGTCCGCATCGACGCTGCACGGCACCCAGCCGAACTTGTCGAAACGGACCCAGCGTGGCTCGCTCGGGCACGGCAACTCGAACAGGTGCCGGCGCTCCGAGATCTCGACGCGGTGGATCTTGGCGCCGTTCGCGCCGCCCGTGCGGATCTCGACGTCGACGCCGACCTCGAACACCTCGGGCGTCCCGCCGTCGACCTCCTGGGTCTGGTTGACGGTGAGCAGCACGCGCTGGCGGTCCTCGTCCCAGCGCCAGCGGACCTCGAACTCGGGGAAGCCCGGCGAGTGGACCCACTGCTCGAAGAAACGCTCGAGGTCCATCCCCGAGGCCTGCTCCATCGCGCTTCGCAGGTCCGCGGTCACAACGGCGCGCCCCTGGTTGTCGCCGACGTAGCGGCGAATGCCGCGTCGGAACGCGGCGTCCCCGACGGTCGAGCGCAAGAGGTGCAGCCGCGTCGCGCCGCCCTGGTAGGCGTGGCCGGAGAAGAACAGGTCGATCGGGTCGCGGTACACGTCGTGCACGATCGGCCGCCGATCCTTGCCGCGGTCGTTCTCGATGTAGCGCTCGCGCAGCTCGCGCATGCGCACGCGGAACGCATCGGCACCGTCGCGACTCTCGACGTACATCGCCGTCATGTACGTCGCGAAGCCCTCGTTGAGCCAGATCTCCGGCCAGCGCTCGCAGGTCAACAAATCGCCGAACCACTGGTGCGCCGCTTCGTGCACGACGAGTCCGGTCGCGTCGCCGTCGCGCTGCGCCGTCTCGTCTCCGAGGCAGTCGACGGTCAACGTCGTCGCCGAGACGTTCTCCATGCCACCGAACGGGAAGTTCTCGACGCACGCCGTACTGTACTTGGCGTACGGGTAGCGCTTGCCGGTGATCTCCGACAGGAACGCGAGCGCGTCGGGCGTCGCGGCCAACGACGACTCGAGCCGATCGGCGAAACGGTCGGGAGCGTGATAGGAGAGCGGCACGCCCTCCCACTCCGACTCGAACGTCGTCAGGTCGCCCGCGACCAGCGTCGTCAAATACGTCGGGTGGGGCGTGACCATGCGCCAGTGTTCGACCTTGGATGCGCCGAGCGTCACGCTCGAGAGGCGCTCGCCCGCCGCGACCGACGTCCAGTTGGCGGGCATCGTCACGCGCAGCTCACTCGTCGCGCGGTCCGCGGGAGAGTCCCAGCACGGGAACCACCAGTGCGAGTCCTCGCACTCGCCCTGCGTGAACGCGTGCGTCGGCACGCTGCGTCCGCCCGCGAACGACAGGCCCTTGCGCGGTTCGCCGCCGTAGCGCACGACCACCTCGGAAGTGTCGCCACGCACCAGGGCGGGTTCGAGCGCGATGTCGAGCTGCCCGTTGAAATGCTCGAACGTGAGCGACTCGCCACCGGCGCCGCGAACTTCCTCGACCTCGAGGCCACGCAAGTCGAGCCGCAAGCTCGCCAGCTCGCGGTCGAGCACGCGGAAGCGGACGAGGCAGCTACCCTCGATCCTACGTTCGTCGGGATGCAGCGCGAGGTCGAGCCCGTAGTGTTCGACGTCGACGTGGGCCGGACGGGGGACGCGAGCCCGGGGCGGACCGAGCTCGTCCAGGGCACCGAACCCGACGGTCTGTTTGGTCGAGGTGCATGCGGCCGATGCGAGCAGAACCAGGAGGAGGAGTCTCGGAGTCCACGCCCGGGGGCGCGAGACGGCTCTGATGAGGGAGAACATGCGGCGCATCCTATCCAAAGCCAGGCCCGGCCCGAATTGTCGGCCGCCGCCTGCTTTGAGACACTCACGCCGTGGACTTCCTCCTCGAGTGCATCGGCTTCCCTCCCGGGCAGGACTCGGACGAGCTCATCGAGCGCGTCCGGATCCAGGGGGAGCCGGTCCCCTGGCGCGGGGACCCGGAAAACCACAAGCGCCTGGAGATCGGACCCGGCCTCGAGCTGCGCCTCGACCGCGAGCCCGGGCAGGATTTCTGGACGCTCCTGCCCCACTGCCAGGTCCCCCACCGCCTGCGCGTGGCGGCCGAGCGCATCGACTACGTCCCCGACTCCCCGTTCGACGCCCTGCTCGTCGGCTGGGCGTGCCCGCCGGCCCCCGATGCGCCGGACCTCTCCCAGACCGATGGCGCGCCGGGAGCCTACCGGCTCTGCACCTGGCTCAGCGACGCGCGCCGGCTGCCGCGCAGGCTGCGTCCCGGCCACGTCCTCGCCGTCAGCATCGCCGGATTCGCGATCGAGGTCGACGCGATCGTGCCGAACGCCCAACTCTCGGATCCCACCCACCTCGAGCGCCGGCGTGGCGCGTGGATCGCCCCCCTGGGCCGCGACGATGAGCCGGGCGGGTGCGCCGAAGTGTCGGTGCGGGTGAAGGAGATCCGGCGCGTCAAGAATCGCCTCACGGGCAACACGGTCCAGGTCGTGATCGCGGACGCGCCCGAACGGCCGCTCGTCCTGTTCCTGAGCCCGTGGCAGCTGGAGCGCGACGGGCTCGAGCAGCCGCGGCCGGGCTGGCGCATCGAAGGCACCTTCTTCTTCACGGGCCGCATCACGGGCGGGTTGCCGCGGGTCCAGACCCGGCGCTCGTTCGGCTGAGCCCTCTACTCGAAGGCGAGCTGCGCCAAGGCCGAGCGGGCTGCCTCCGAGGACAGGCCGACCCAGCCCCCGAAGCGCACCTCGTCCGGACCGACACGCCACGCGTCGAACCCGACGCGCGACGACGCATAGCCGGCAATGTGCTTCTGCGCCGCCTCGATGTCCTCGGTGATCTGCTCGAGAGCGCTCAGGAACTCGTCGGCGTCGCGTTCGCTGTCCCACACCGTCGATGCGGCGAGCAGCGCCGCCCCTTCGCGCTCGAGCAGGACGTATCGGTCCCCGCCCCAACCCGCGGCAGCGCGGTTGGTGAAACGCAGGCCGAGCAGGCCCAGGGGAGACACGTCGAGGTCCCCGCGCTCGTCGAAGGGCGTCGTCAGGAACGCGCAGCCGAGCTCGCCGAGCGTGTCCTCGTGCGTGACGCTCCAGGTCTCGTCGAGGTCCTCGGTCGACACCGAGACGCTGCGCGGCTCGTCGACCTTCTCGGGGTTCCAGTACTTGGAAGGATGCAGGACCTGCTCGCTCGAGCGCGGCGGTGCGGCGAGCGCGGTGTTCAGGTCGCGCACGTGCGCGGGTGCGCCGAGCACGGTCGGACGCCCCTGCCTGCGCAAGAACGCGCGCCCCTGGGCGTACTCCGCGACCATCGGCTTCCAAACCAGCCACGGTGAGGACGCGGTCCATTCATCCGGAATCGCGGCGCGCGCGCGCTCGAGATCGGCGCCTTCGGGCTGCGTTCGGATCCAGCGCGCGACGAGCTCGAGTCCCACGGCGGACGAAGCAGCCCGCTCGGCGAAGAGCGCGTCGGAGTTGCCGAGCGGCCCGTCGCTTCGGGGTGCCTTGTACTGCTCGTCCAGGGCCAGCGCGAGCTCGTGCGCGAGCACGAGCCGCACGACATCGAGCGGAGCGTCCTCATTGACGTAGCAGGCGCGCTCGTCGCGGTCGTAGAGGGCGATCTCGCCGCGGCCCAGTGTCTCGATACGCAACGCGTCGAGATCGACCTCGCCGTCGACGAGCCCCATCAGCTTGGCCGCGATCGCGTCGGCCGCCGGACCCCAGGCACCGCGGTCGCGCTCGGCAGCACTCTGGGCGAGCACCTGGAAGATCGCGGGCTCGACGCGCACGACGCGCACCTCGTGCTTGAACGCGAGACCGCGCAAGGCTTCGAGGCGCTCACAAATTGGAGCAGCGAGCTCCTCGAGGTAGCACTGCGTCCAGCCCTCACCGTGGGCACCCTGACGGGGATCCGATGGGGCCTGGGGGGCCAGCGGCGGGACCTGGCCAGCTGCCGAGCTGCTGGCGAGGAGCCCGAGGGCGGCCCAAACGACTCGAGGCAGCCGAGGACGTGGGTGTCGGATCATGGTTGTAGCGTGGAGAACCGATCGAAGCGGCGACTCCCCCTATTAGTGTCACGGGGGGGCGTGGATTTCATCCGCGTGTGTAAAAGCGTGCTGGCGGCCCAGAGTCACGGCCCACACGCGACTTTTTGCTCCGAAGGCCCTGGAACGCCCCCATTTGCATGCATACGCGACGCTATGGCAGGATTCGCGCCCGACGCGGGTCCTGTCCAGGGCCCGCGCGCCCATCTCGGCCTGCCCCCGCCCCCCCGGCCCCCCCCGGCCCTCGGCCCAGCGGACTCTGCCCATGCGGACCTTCCAGCACCTCCTCGCCTTCTGGCTCCTGCTCCTGACGCCCCTCTGCGCGCCCGCTGCCGCCTCCCAGGACGGCGAAGTGCCCGAACCGGCGGCCCAGGAGGAAGCCGGCATGATCGAGAGGCTCGAGACGAGCGTCAACGACGTGATGGGCAAGGTCAACGAGAAGATCGGCGACGTCTTCTTCTACCCCGTTCCCACGCCGTTCATGGGCGAGGACACCGACGGGGACGGGGTGAAGGACCGCGTGACGATCAAGTTCGCGGTGCTGTGGCTCGTGATCGGAGCGATCTTCTTCACGATCCGCTTCGGCTTCATCCAGTTCCGCGCCACCGGTCACGCGATCGCGGTGACGATGGGCAGGTACTCCAACCCCGAGGACAAGGGGGAGGTGAGCCACTTCCAGGCGCTGACGACCGCGCTCTCGGCGACGGTCGGCCTCGGCAACATCGCCGGGGTCGCGATCGCCATCGGCACGGGAGGACCGGGCGCGACCTTGTGGATGATCATGGCGGGCCTTCTGGGCATGGCCTCGAAGTTCACCGAGTGCTCGCTCGGCCAGATGTACCGCCAGACGCGCGCGGACGGCAGCGTCATGGGTGGCGCGATGTACTACCTGTCGAAGGGTCTCAAGGAGAAGGGCCTCGGGCCCCTCGGATGGCTGCTCGCCGTCCTGTTCGCGATCCTTTGCATCGGAGGCTCGCTCGCCGGCGGCAACGCGTTCCAGGTCAGCCAATCCAAGGATGCGCTGGCCGAGACCATCCCCTTCATCGCGCGCAACGGCTGGGTCTACGGCCTGGTCATGACCGCCCTGGTCGGCGTCGTCATCATCGGCGGTTTGCGCCGGATCGCGTCGACGGCCGAGAAGATCGTCCCGACGATGTGCGGCATCTACGTCGCGGCGTGCCTCTACATCCTCGTCAAGAACTCCGGCGAGGTTGTCGGCGCCTTCCGATTGATCTACGAGAGCGCGTTCAGCCTGCAAGCAGGTTGGGGAGGGTTCCTCGGCGTTCTCGTGGTCGGTTTCCAGCGCGCCGCGTTCTCGAACGAGGCCGGCGTCGGCTCGGCGGCCATCGCGCACTCCGCGGCCCGCACGCCCTACGCCGTACGCGAGGGCATCGTCGCCCTGCTCGAGCCCTTCATCGACACGGTCGTCGTCTGCACCATGACCGCGCTCGTCATCGTGATCACCGGCGCCTACAACAACCCCGAGCTGCAGCAGTTCGTCGTGGACGACAAGGGCGCGGCCCTGACGTCGCGCGCGATGGGCAGCGAGATCTCCTGGTTCCCCTACGTCCTCTCGGTCGCCGTCGTCCTCTTCGCGTTCTCGACCATGATTTCGTGGTCCTACTACGGCGAGCGCTGCTGGTGCTGGATGTTCGGCGACAAGAGCTCGATCCTCTACAAGGTCCTCTTCCTGGTCTTCGTCTTCCTGGGCGCGATCATGTCGGCCAAGAACGTGCTCGATTTCGGCGACCTGATGATCCTCGGAATGGCCTTCCCCAACGTCCTGGGTGTCGTCCTCCTGTCCGGCAAGGTCCGGGGGCAGCTGGACGAGTACATGGGCAAGCTCAAGGCGGGTGAGCTGAAGCGGTTCTAGCCGGGATTCGCGGTTTTTCGCGCAGGGTTGCGCGGCGAATCCGCCGACGCTCGGCGCGAATCCGGCTAGACTGCTGGGCCGGCCCCCAGCTCGCATGGGGCCCCACCCGGTCGAAATCGCGAGTCCGGGGGAGGAAACCGGCCACTCTTGGCCGATAGTCGAAACGTTCGCCATGTTCCGCAGCCTCATCGCCGTCCCGCTCCTGATCCCCGCCCTCGCGGCCTCCCCCGAGCCGATCCGAGATCCGCTCGGCCTGGCCGCTCCGTCGACCACCGTCGCCGCGGCCCAGGGACGTGGGGACAAGAAGCCCAAGTCCGAGCTCGACGAGATACGGCGCAAGCTGCAGCAGCAGCGCAAGTTCATCACCAACCGGCGCAAGTTCTTCGAGGCCAACCCCGTCGTGCCCGCCGGTGGCGCCAGGCGCGGCGGCGCCGACGAGCGAGAGCCCGAGGGCCGCCCGATTCGGCTGCAGTTCGCGGACGAAGCCCAGCAGACCGCTTGGTACGAAAGGGCCGACTACAACCGCAACAGCTGGTTGTCGTACAGGGAGTGCGAGGCCGCGCTCAAGTTCACGCGCCCGCGCTTCCTCGTATTCGACGAGGACCACGACGGTCGGATCGCGCGCGAGGAGTTCAACAAGTACTACATCGACGCCGTGCGACGGAACACGTTCACGGAGCCGAAGGCGATGCGCACGAGGACGGAAGCCCCGCGGCGGTCTCCCGAGCAGCTTCGCAACGCGTACGACTTCGATCGCGACTCCGTGCTATCGCTCGCCGAGGTCTCGACCATCCTCGCCGACTACGGCGCCGAGCCGACGCCCGAACGCGCGATGGGCGCACTCGACCAGGACAAGAACGGGCTGCTGACCATCGTCGAGCTCGGCGACCTACCGAGTCTGCTCTTTCCCGTGGCGCTTCCGCCCGAAGTTGCCGATCGCGAGCCCGAGGACCGGCGCCCGAAGACGATCCTCGATCTACTCGGCTCGGTCGAGCTGCGGGGTGGTACGAACCCCTCGCCGCCGCGCATCGGCGGCCCCGTCCCGCACTTCCGTCGCCTCGATCTCGACAACGACGGCGTGATCTCCGTCAGTGACCTCGAGAACCTGCTGCGTCCGCTCCACGTGCGCGTCCGCATCCCGACGCTGGTCAACACGCTCGACACCAACCGCGACGGCGTTCTGCAGCGGGAAGAGCTGATGACCGCCCTCGGCGCGGACGAGGATTAGCGGACTACTTGGGGAAGAGAGCCGTGAGCGGCTTGCGTTCCGGACCGTTTTCCGGCGTCGCGACCGAGTAGTTGCCCTTGCCCTTCAGCGTGACGCCCGCCGTTTGGCCGTCGAGCCCGAGGATGTAGAACTTGACGCCGAAGGCAGGCCTGCCGTCGTCGTCGACGAGCGCCGGCTGCCACTTCGCGCCGCGCCGCGCTTGGCGCGCGATCCTACCCAAGACCTCCATGCCGGCGTCCAACGGGCTCGCCCCTTTGCGCAGCAGTTCGACGATCGCGAAGCTGCCGTTCGAGAGGATCGCGCTCTCGCCGCGCCCGGTCGCCCCGGCGCTGCCCGCTTCCTGATCGCAGTAGAGCCCCGCGCCAATGATCGGCGAGTCGCCGACTCGGCCGGGGATCTTCCACGACAGACCCGACGTCGTGGTCGTGCAGGCGACGTGGCCGTTCGCGCCGAGCGCCGAGCAGTGAATCGTCCCCGTCGGCCGCTTGGGCCCGAAGAGCTCCTCGAGCGCGAGCTTCTCGCCGTCGACCTCGTAGATCAACCCGCCGCGCTCGTCCTTCTTCTTCTTGCGCGCCGGCAAGCGGTCGTCGTCCGTGCTCATCCGCTCGCGCCAGGCAACCCACGCCTTGCGCGCCTTCTCGGTCAAGAGCTCGACGTGATCGTGCCCGTGCATGCGCGCGAACTCGTACGCGCCGCGTCCGACGATCAGACAGTGATCGGTGCGTTCCATCACCAGGCGCGCCACTTCGCTCGGATGGAGGATGTTCTCGATCGCCGCGACGGCCCCGGAGTTGTGCGTCGGTCCGTGCATCACCGCCGCATCGAGCGTCACGATACCGTTCTCGCCTGGCAGCCCGCCCAACCCGACGCTGCTGTCCTTCTCGTTGCGCTCCTGGAATTTCACGACCTCGATCGCGTGGTCGAGGGGATCACCTCCACCCGAGAAACGCTCCCACTGCTCGAGCATCCCGGGCAGAGCGTTCGCCGAGCCGACCATCGTCGGACGCCCCTTCGCAGCGGTACGCGGCTCCTGGGTGTGAACGGCGGGAAGCGAGGCGCCCGCGAGAGCGGCGCCAAGGAAGGTGCGGCGGGTCGGGGGGGTGGTCATGGACTCGGGTATACCAAACGTGGCACGAGGCGGAGCCCGGGTCCCGTCCCGTCATCCCGCTACGAAAACTCGAGATCCAAGCACATCGACCGCAGCCAGTGGCGCGCGCCGGTGAACCACTCGATCCACTGCTCGGCGACCTCTCGGTCGGCTCCCTCGATCTCCACCGTCGCGAGCCGCAGGCGGCGTTCGAGCGACATGCTGGCGAGATAGCGGGTCAGGTCCGTCGGCGCGCCATCCGCAACGGCCAGAGCGGCGCACAGGAGCGCGACGCTCGTCAGCGCGAGCTCGTGCGAGTCGACGTGCTCGAGCCGATCGAGATTCGTGTGGTAGGCGAAGTCGGTGAAGTGCCAGAGCTGGACCGCGGGGATCCCGCGCCCGAGAAAGACGTCGTGGTCCCTCCCACCCTCCCACGGATGTTCGCGCGTCTCCCATCCGCCGGCCGCAAGACCGACGTCGACGAGCGCCAATCGCGTCACGATGTTCAGGCCGTTCGGCAGGGGCTCGTCCGTACGCACGTCCCCCGCTTGCGCGTAGCTCGCTGTCACCGTGCGCGGCGTGTGCTCATCGGGCGGGAGCGGCGTGAGCGTGCCCGGGTCTGGCGCGCGTTCGAGTAGGCAGATCGCGCCGGTGCGTTCCTTCGACGCGCCGAACATGTCCGCCGAGAATCCGGCGACGACCTCGCGCTCGGTCGAATCGAGGAAGGCGCGACTCGCCACGAACTCCGAGCCCCACACGAACGCGACGCCGCGCCCAGGCCGCGCCAGCGTCTCCGTTTCGATCGCGTGCGCGAGCGTCCGGGCGGCCTCGAGCAAGCCGGCGACGCCGCTCGCATTGTCCGACGCCCCCGGCCCCTGCACGTGTGCGACCATCGGCACGATCTGGTCCGGGCGCCGCGCGCCGACGACCGTCGCGATGACGGTGCGCAGGGGTCTCTCGGCGAAGTCGACCTCGCTCACGATGCGAGCTCGGGAACCAGCGGCGGCCGCGGCGAGCTGCTCGTGCGCGCGCGGCGAGATCTGCAGCGTCGCGACCGCTGTCCCCTGGGGAACGGACGTATAGAGGATCGAATCGCGTGCGCGGTCCTCGCCCGTGGGGTCGACGCGGTTGTAGTCGCGCAAGTAGCTCGAGAGGACAGCGAAGGCACCGGCCTCGGCCGCGACCTCGAGCACGTCACGAACCGGCTGATCGGTGACGAGCACAGTCCCGGGCGCGAGATCCTCGACGCGGAACACGAGGCGCCCCGCGCCGTCGTGGCTGCCGGCCCCGACGGACAGCATCGTGCGTTGGCGGTCGTCATTCGTATCGAAACGCAGGAGCGTCTCGGGCCCCGCGCCCGGCTCGATCAACGCTAGCTCGGCCCGGCGCGGCGTCCAGGCGGGCTCGTCCATCGGATGCTCGACGACGCGCAGCTCGAGCCCTTCCTTCGTGCCGAAACCGACCCGCGAGAGCTCGGCGTGGACACGGTCGAGCACGGCATCGAAGCCCTCGTTGGCAGGCTCGCGGTAGAAGCGGTCCGCGAAGGCGGCCATCTCCATCGCGGCGTCTGCATCGAAACCGTTGAGCAAGGCGCTCACGAATCGCGCCGGTCCGTTCATGCCGTACGCAACCCGCGGCCCGTCGTGGTAGGCGTGCGTCGTACCCGCCCCCTCCCAGCCGTCCGGAATCGGCGGCGAGCCGGCGCAAGCGACGCAGAGAGACAGCGTTCCGAGTGTGATCAGGCGCATGTTCAGTCGAGATACTTGTCGATCAGGAGTCCGAGGCGGGTGCGGGCCTCGGCCGGGATCACCGCCTTGTCCGTCATGATCGCGTACTGCAGAGCGCTCGAGCATGCGCAAGCGCGCTCACCCGCAAGGAGCGGAGCGGCGAGCCGCACCACCTCACGCGCGTTGCCGACGTTCTTGCGCATCACGTCCAGCACCGCCTCGACCGTCACGTCGTCGTGGCCGTCGTGCCAGCAGTCGTAGTCGGTCGCCATCGCGATCGTCGCGTAACACAGCTCGGCCTCGCGCGCGAGCTTGGCCTCCTGCAGGTTGGTCATGCCGATCACGTCGACGCCCCAGCCGCGGTAGATGCGCGACTCGGCGCGCGTCGAGAACTGCGGCCCCTCCATGTTCATGTACGTGCCGCCGTCATGGATGGTGATCTTCGCCGCGCGCGCGGCCTCGAGCAGCGCCGCACGAACCTGCGCGCAGACGGGATCGGCGAACATGACGTGGGCGACGCAGCCGTCCGTGAAGAACGTGTCGGCACGGTGGCGCGTGCGGTCGAAGAACTGATCGATGACGACGAAGTCGCCGGGCACGATGTCCTCGCGCATCGACCCGACCGCGGACACGGACAAGATGCGCGTCACGCCGAGCTGCTTCATGCCCCAGATGTTGGCGCGGAAGTTGATCTCACTCGGACTGAAGCGGTGGCCGCGTCCGTGCCGCGGCAGAAAGACCATCCGCAGGTCACCCAGCCGTCCGGTCACGAACGCGTCGCTCGGTTCGCCGAAGGGGGTGGAGAGCGCGACTTCCTCGACGTCCGTCAGGCCGTCGATCTCGTAGAGTCCCGAGCCACCCAGGACTCCGACCACGCACTCGTCCACCTCACTCTGCGTCATCCTCTTGCTCCTTGCCGTCCAGGTTGGCCGGCGAGCGTAAGGGATCGGCGCATCCCACTACAGTGCGATGTGCTCGCTATGTCCGCGAAGGCCCGATCAGGCGCCGCACGACCAGCGTCGCATACGCGCCGCGCGGCAGCGCGAAGCGCATCTTGATCAGCTTGTTCCCGCGGTTGATCGGGTCGGGCTCGGCTGGACGCACGCGCAAGTTGGACGGAACGACGGCGAGCGGACGCTCCTCCGGTTTCAGCGCGAAGCCCGGGACACCATCGATCGAGAGGTCCTTGGGCGCGAGGCCGTCGACGTCCAGGACCTCGGAGAAGAGCTTCTTTTGCTGGTCGTGCTCGACGCCCGCGAGCCGAACTCCAGGAAGCGGGAAGGTGCCACCCCAGGCCGGGTCGCCGGGAATCGCGCCCTTGGGGAAGACGAGCCGCCCCTCACGGTTGCGGAGCGTGAAGCGCTCGGTGTCCTTCGTCCCCCGCTCCATGCAGATCGCGACCGCGCGGTTCCACAGGTGTGACTGATAGGCGTAGAGGTGGATCAGGCGAATGCGCGAGGCGACGTGCCGGAAGGCGCCCGCGTAGTCGCCGGGCTCGCGGCGCAAGTACTCGAAGATCGAGTGATGACGGCCGAAGCGCCCCGCGATGTCGCGACAGGTGTTCCAATCTTCCCAGTGGTTGTAGATCGCCGACTTGAAGCGCTTCTCACGCGGCGGATCGAACTTCGAGACCACGGTCAACAGGCGCTTGAGCGCGTGCTCGTAGCGGCCGCGAGCGAGCTCGAGCGCGATCCACCCCTGGCCGTGACGAAGGTTGCCGAAGCGTTGGTCGTCGAAGTAGTTCGGCAGGCCGTGCTCGCGCACGGAGTCGAGCGCGGCGCGCACACGATCGACTTCGCGCCGCGAAAGGTCGCGCACGACGATCTCGAACTCGTTGCCGGTGCTATCGGCACTCGAGAGCTCGTTCTTGGAGAAGCCGACGGTCTCGATCGTCAAGTTGGGCTTGTTGTGGCTGACGACCCTTCCGCGCGGCACGCTCATGTACTGGTACGTGACGCCCTGGCGGTCCTTGAGGCCCGCGATCGACACCGTCCCCGAAGCGACGCCCGCGAGATCGCCCAGGATTTGCGCTGCCTCGATCGAGGTGCACTTCGACTTCGTGACGCGGTAGACGCGGTGAGCACCGCGCTCGACGAGCGTCTCTTCGCGCAGCAGCTCGCGCACCTTGAAGTCGGTCGGGCGTTGTTTCAACCTCATCGCTTCCAGCGCCTCACTTTACGCAACTGTTTGAGCATTCGGTTCAGGTCCTTGTGCAACGGTGCCTCGACGCGCACGACCTCTCCGTCGCGTCCCGGGCGCAGGTCGGGGAAAGAGATGTCGGCCGCATGCAGCGTGAGGCGGTCGATGAGCGGGTGCTCGATGCCGCCCGGCTTGGGCCGGTAGCCACGCTTGATCTCCGACAGGTTCAGCTCGCTACGGCGACCGTAGAGCTCGTCGATCACGAGCGGAAACCCCTCGTGCGCGAGGTGCACGCGAATCTGGTGCGTGCGCCCCGTCAGCGGCTCGCAGCGCATGAGCGTGAAGCCGCGAAAGCGCTCCACGACGCTGACGCGCGTGCGGGCGGGCTTACCGCACGTCGCGCCCTTGCGGCCGTCACCGATGCCCATGCGTCCGCTCTTGCGCGGATCGGGAGCGATCGGCGCATCGATCAGGTCGACCGCGCCGTCCGCGGCCGGGTACTCACCCTCGACGAGCGCGAGGTAGCCCTTGTGCACCGCGCCTTCCTCGAACGCGCCGCGCAGACCACGCTCGACATCGAGACTCTTCGCGACGAGCACCGCACCGGTCGTGTCCTTGTCGATGCGGTGCACGAGCCGCGGCCTGAACTCGAGCCCCCCCTCCTCCGGCCTGCCGTCGTCGCCGCACCCGCCACTGCGGTCGTAGGCGAGCGACAGGAGCGCACCCGAGAGGCACGCCTTGTCGCGCTGCCAGCGCTCGGGCTCGACCGCGAGGCCGGCGGGCTTGTCGACGACGAGCACCGCCTCGTCCTCGTACAGAATCGGCACCTCGGAGCGCGGCGCGACCGGCTCTTTCGGAAAGTCCCGCTCCTCGAGGTCGACTGAGACGACCTGCAGTCGCCGCAGGTGGTGCGAGGGGACGGTGACCTGCCCATCGACGAGCACGTTCCCGGCGCGCACTTGGGCACGCAGGAAGCCCTTACCCAGCAACGGGTAGGTCAGGCAAAGGAACTCATCGAGCTCCAGTCCGACCCGGTCGTCGGGAACGACGATGTTGTCTTGCAGGGGAGGCATGGTGACGGGCGGCCGGTCGGGCCGGCAGTGGGTGGCAGCAAGCGATGGACGGTTGATCCCCCCGCGATCCTGGACCCGCGGGTAGTCCGCTCAGACCTTCGAGGTGAACACTTCCTCGCGCAGCGCACCGACGTACGGGAGGTTGCGGTAGCGACCGGCAAAGTCGAGGCCATAGCCGACGACGAACAGATTCTGGACCTCGAAGACGCGGAAGTCCGCCTCGAACGGCAGGGCCCTCCGCGACGGTTTGTCGAGGAATACGCACGACTTCACTTCCGCCGCTCCACGCGCCTCGAACTCGGACTTGAGGCGGTGCATCGTCTGGCCACTGTCCAAGATGTCGTCGACCAGCAGCAGCCGGCGTCCCTCGATCTCGTGCTCGCTCGGGAAGAAGTTGACCTCGAGCTCGCCGGACTCGGTCCCGGCGCCGTAGCTCGATGCATAGACAAAGGCGAGCTCCAACGGGATCGGCATGCGCCGGATCAGATCGGCGGCGAAGATGCACGACCCTTTCAAAACTCCAACGACCGTGAAGTCGTGGCCGCGATACGACTCGGTCACTTCACCAGCGACACGATCGATTCCCTGGAGGATCTCCTCTTCGGCGTAGAGGACCGTCTTGATGTCGTCGTGCAAATGGAAGCCTCCCGGGGGGGAACGGACCGTTAGGAGCTACATTTCCTCCGCTTAAACCCACGGGAGACGCACCGAGACGAAGTGGATCTCGCGAGAATTTCGAAGGGAACACTATAACCAATCTCCCCAGCTTCGTTCATAGTGGAGACTGTTGCGGGCGGGGTCTTTTGTCTCGGACCGGCTTGATTTGAGAAGGCCGGGTGCTACGTTTCCCAAGTCCCGCGAAGAATCGGCTCAGACAGTTCGGCAGGAGGCGTCGAGACCGTCGTTGCGACATCCAGGGGGATGGAAACGACATTCGGATGGGGGAATCCATTCGACCGGCGTGCCGGATCCGCAAGGATCAAACCAAGGCTAGACCATGTCAAAGCGTACATACAATCGTCGCTCGGATGAGGAGATCATCGGCGACTTGCAGAACAAGATCCGCAAGATCGAGAACCGGATAGAGTCCAAGAAACGCCCGGATTCGGCCGTTTTGAAGGAGCTTCCGAAGATCAAACGAAACATGGCGCGGTTTTCGCAACTGTGCATGGACAACGACCGGAGCGACATTTCGAACACGGTGCAAGGGTTCCTGGCGACGCTCGAAGCGCAAGCCAGACAGGAAACACGCCCCGTCTGACAGCGCCTCAGACTGCGCTGTCTGACTGCCCGATCCGTTGTTGCCGGTCTCGAGGGGGCCGGCGCAGAGGTCGACCATCGACTCGGAGTCCCACCCGACGCTTTCGACCTTCCCCACACCTGCCTCTTGGCGGCTCGTGATCACTCGGTGCAAGTCACGCATTCGCATCGAGCGAGCGCCGGCAAAGCAACGCGCGTCCACTTTCGGGACTCACCGGTTCGGATTTGGGAGGACCCTTGCGCTGGCAACACCGAATACGAATCCGCCTTGCCCGCGGATCAGTTGTTCGTCTGCACTCAGTCGTAGACATGCGTCGGGCGCGAGCAGCAGCGTCTCCCCGGACGGGAGCGCTTCGGCTCCTACGAGCGCTGCGAGCGGCAGGCTCTTCAGCTCCAGCTCGCGCACTCCATCGGGACCGTACCGCAGGGCGGTGCGACGCCGACCAAACACCCAGACGCGATCCGCCACCGCAGCGAGCCGCCTGGACCCGGCGGGCAGCGCGTGGGACCACGTGGCCGCGAGGCGAGCGTCGGCGGCGACCCGATACGCCGTGAGCCGTGGCTCAATGCTCATCGCCCACACGATCCCCGCGCGGCTGCAAACGGCGAGGTCCACGATCGGCCCGCCAGCGACCGCAGCGAGGGACCAATCCTCTCCGCGCCCGAGCCAGAGCTCGCCCGCCTCGTTACCGACGACGACGCCTTCCCCGGACTCCGCGCCGGCGCCCAGCGGACCGGCGATGCGTAGAGCCCCCGCGATCTCGGTCGCGGCGCCGGACATGGCCGACGTGTCCGTCGACCGAACCGCTCGCGGCTCTGCCTCGATCCACGCGATCCGACCGGCGCCTGCGACTGCCGCGTCGAGGACTGGCCCGGCGGGCGCCACGGCCCGCATCCTCCCATCCGGCTCCATGCGCAGGATCGCGTGCGGACCGCGTGCCGTCCCCGAGCTGGCGCTGACGACCCAGGTTCCGCCGCCAGGATCGGCGAGCACCGCGACGGGCGCTGGCACGTGGACCTTGCCTGCCCACATGAGCTCGTCGTCGAGGCCGACGAGCTCGTGCGCGCCGCGGTCCGCGATCCACACACGCACGGGACCCGGCCCCTCCGCCCGCTCGAACGGACGCGGGTGCCGGTGGCCGAGCCCGGCCGCCGCGAGGAGGAACCCGGACGCGCAGACGATCCATCGGCGCTCGCGAATTCGTCGGTCCACATCCACTGGACCGATACCGGCGGCGGTCGGTTGCGGTCGATCCCGCGCCCGTCAGCCCCCGAAGGGCAGGAGCGCGCCTTCGAGCTCCAGCATCTGCCGCTTGCGCTCCAGGCCGCCGCCGAACCCGCCCAGACCGCCCTGCGCCACGATTCGGTGGCAGGGAACGAGGACGGGTACGGGGTTGGCGCCGTTCGCAGCGCCCACGGCGCGCGCACTGCCCGCGCGGCCGATGCGCTCGGCGAGCTCGCCGTAAGTGCGCGTCTCGCCGGCCGGTATGCGCAGGAGCTCCTCCCAGCACGAGAGCTGAAACGCTGTTCCGCGCAGATCGAGCGACACGTCGAAGACCGTCCGCTTTCCTTCGCTCCACTCGACGATCTGGCGCGCTACGTCGGCGAGTGCGTCGCGATCCTCCTCGACGGTGGCGCCAGCCTCGTGGCGCTCGACCCAGGCCGCCAATTCACGCTCGGTGCGCGCGGGGTCGAGCGAGAGATAGCACACTCCGCGCTCGGTCGCCGCCACGGTGTAGGTCCCCAGGACCGTGGTGACATCCGCGCGCACGACGCGCGTCATTCGGTCTCCCAGCGCACCGCGCCGCGCGGCGAAAAGCCTTCGCCCTTGGCGGCACGCGTCCGCTCCTTGCGGTAGCTGTGCCAGCTGAAGCCGGTGAACACCGAGGAGATGACGATGAACACGATGAAGAGCATGAAGTAGATGCTCTTGGTGAACCCGGCTCCCAGGCCACCACCGTCGGAGGCGACCGCCTCCTTGCAGCTCTCTCACGTGTGCCCGAGCGGGGCGAGCACGAACAAGAAGAGGGCCGCGAACGACAGCTGGAGCAGGGCTCGAGGGACGCGCATGATCAGGAGAGCGGTGCCGGGTTCTTGTGGTACAGCACGACGTAGACCAGAACCCCCGTGATCGATACGTACGCCCAGATCGGGAACGTGATCCGCGCCCAGCGCTTGTGCCGCTCCCAGCGCTCCTTGTGGGCGAGCCAGAGGGTCGTCACCACCATCGGCAGGTTGAGGGCGGCGAGCACGACGTGACTGGCAAGGAGCGCTAGGTAACCGGTCTTCGCAATCCCCGTCCCGTTGTAGCGCGTCGCCCCCCCGCTCGCCGGCAGCAAGACGAAGTGGTAGTACACGTAAGAGACGAGGAACGCGGCACTGGCCACGAACGCGGCGCGCATGAACAACGCGTGCCCTTCGCGTCGCTGGCGCCGGATCGCGACCCAGCCGCACATCAAGAGCACGAAGGCGACCGCGTTGAGCGAGGCGTTGACGAGCGGCAGCCGCGAGGGGCCGTGCTCGAGGAAACGCACGCGCGCGAGCAGCTGGCGGAAGCTCTCCTCGATCTGCTCGCGAGACAGTCCGCCCTGGACCTTCTCGCCACCAGCGGGGTAGTAGCCCGCGATGTTGCCCTCCGGATCGACCGCGACGAGCGTCGTCGCGTGGGCGATCTCCATCGAGTCGAGCAGGACTCCGAGCTCGTCGGCCACCTCCTGGGTCGGGACCTGAACGGACAGGTACAGCCCCGAGCGCAGGAAGGCGTGCATGTAGCTGATCTCCTCGCTCGTGAGGAAGAGCCAGCGCTCCGGATCGCCGGTGAAGCTGTCGCGGTAGGCCGTGAGCACCTCGGGCGTGTCGTGCTCGGGATCGACCGAGAACGACACGATGCGGGTGGCGCTGCCCGCGAGCTCATCGTGCAGGAGCGCGCGCACGTCGGCGGTCAGCTGCGGGCAGGGTCCGGTACACGACGCGAAGAACGGCACCGCGATCCACGGCGCCCCGAGCAAATCGGCACGCGTCACCTTGCGCCCGCTCGCCTCGGTGAACTGGAAGTCCGGAACCACACCGAGGCGCTGGCTCGAACGTGCGGGAAGCGCGCCCGCGGTCTGCGGCAAGTCCTGGCTCGACGCGAGGGGAGCAGTGCCACCGACCGCTCCGAGAGCGACGAGGACCACAGCAAGCCGGATCGTCATGTTGCGGCCCTCGGGCTCCAAGGAAGCTAGTGTCCGCCGTCGCCCGCGGGGGCGTGGGCCTTGTTGCGACTGCCCGTGCCGATCTCCGCGATCTCGCCATTCACGGGATCGAGCTGGTCGGCGATGTCGTGGTTCATCCGATCGTTCGACGCGATGTCGGGAACGAGCGAGAAGAACACGACGAGCATCAAGGGGATCGTCGGAGCGATCAGGCACTTCACGATCCAGCCCTCGAACTTCATGTGCATGAAATACATGAAGATCAGGAAGCCCTTCATGAAGGCCATGATCAAGAGGCCGCCCCAGAGCGCCCACTTGATGTGGTACGGGATCATGTATCCCCACGCCACCTCGACCGCGGTCAGGATGAAGAGTGCGTAGAAGATCTTTGTGGCGTCGAAACCGTGGTCGTTGTCGGACATCGGTATGGCACTGTCTGCCGGGTGTGGGTTCTGCCGAGGGGAGGGGGATGTCGAACGGTCGCGCCTACATCAAGTATACGAGCGTGAACAGAAGGACCCAAACGAGGTCCACGAAGTGCCAGTAGAGGCCGCCCAGCTCGATACCGACGTGATTGTGCTCATCGAATTTCCCGCGCAGCGCGGCGAACCAGAGGCAGATCAGCGTGAAGAAGCCCGTCTCGAGCAAGCGGTCGAGGAGCTGCAAGATGCCCGCCGCTGTCAGGACCGGCAGGGCAAACAGCTGTAGCAGCGCCGCGATGAACAGCGCCCAGACCGTCAGCGGCATGCGGAACATCGTCATGCCGGGCGCGCGCATCTTGACGATGGTCGTCACGTAGTTGATCGCGCCCATCATCGACGACACGCCGACCCAGGTTAGGGCCCGTCCGAGAATAAGTGTCAGGTTTCGGCGAGCCATCGTCGTTCCTGGCAAGGCGCGCCGCCGACGCGTATTCGCTGGATACTCGGAGAAGGCGCAACGTAGCCAGGGGCGGCGAGGGCCGGCGAAACGTGAC